>NZ_JBSGCY010000069.1:0-10747 GCF_053602115.1 Nocardia sp. NPDC004582
GGTGGCGGGCGCCTGCGACCCGCCGCTGGGCGTCGTCACCGCGTCCTGGCAGCCGGCCGCCGCCAGGCTCACGGCGGCGGCCGCCGCGGCGATTCCGATGATTCGTTTCACGGGTGGTCCTTTCAGATGGAGAACCCCGGGCCGCGGGGCCCGGGGTTCGTCAGTCGGTCGACAGTTCCGCGACCGCGATATCGCTCAGAAGCAGTACGGGAACTTGCAGGTGTGCGGATCGTTCGGCCCGAAGATCGCCGCGATCAAACCGTTGATCACCACGTCCGCGGCCGCGGACCCGGTGCTGATCGCCACGTCCCGCACGCCCGCGACCGGTTCGGGCTGCGCGGCCTGAGCCGTCGCGGTCGCGGGCGCGCCGATCAGCACGCCCGCCGCGAGAACCACCAGAGACTTTCGAATCACGTTCCTACCCTTTCGCCAACCTATCGTCGACAGTAGGAATCGGGGTCGCGTGGCGTCCATCGGACGAATGCCCTATTTCTTGCCGATAGGGCACCCGCCGGTCACCAGGACGCGTGCCGGGCCAGCTCGACGCGATTGCTGACGCCGAGCTTGGGAAAGGCCCGGTACAGGTGGTGGCTGACGGTTTTCGGGCTGATGAACAGCTTGGCCGCGATCTCCTTGTTCGTCGCGCCGTCCGCGGCGAGCCGGACCACCTGCAGCTCCTGCGGCGTCAACGCGGCGGTCTCCACCGTCAGGGGAGTCTCCAGCCGTTGCGCCACGTCACCCGCGGCGCGTAATTCGTTGCGGGCGTGCGCCGCCCACGGAATCGCGCCGAGCCGATCGAAGGTCTCGACCGCGGCGCGCAGCTGCGTCCGGGCCTCACCGATGCTGCGTTCGCGGCGCAGCCACTCGCCGTAGAGCAGCGCCGTGCGGGCGTGGTCGTACCAGAGTCCCTCGGCGGCCTGCAGTTTCAGCGCCCGCGCGTAGGCGTCGCCGTCGGAGTGCAGCATGGCCTGACAGCGCACCGAGATCGCCTCGGCGAAAGGCGAACCCAGTGCCGCCGACCACCGGTCGATCTCCGCCACCGCGTGCGTCGCCCGTTCGGGTTGGCCCGCCCGCACCGCGGCCTCCACCAGATCGCGCAGCAGGTGCAGCCAGTGGCCGCGGATCCGGTTCGGAACCCGGTGCAGGGTGTCGAGGCGGTCCAACGCCGTCTCGTAGCGCCCGTGCCCGAGATCGAGCAGGGCCCGCGCCCATTCGTGATTGACGTAATTGATGAAATTGTCCCGCCCGTGCGGTTGGCGCGGGTGATCGAGCAGTTCCAGGCATCGCGGCTCATCCCCGCGAATCCCGGCGATGAGCGCGAGATAGCCTTCGCCGAAACCGATCTCGCCCAGCTGACCGATGTCCCGGGACACCCGCACGGCGTGCGCCAGCCTCTCCTCGGCCTCCCACAGCCGGCCCAGCAACAGATCCGCCGCACCGGCGTAGATGGCCCCCGTCGCGAACCGCCCGACCCGGCCCTGGCACTGCGCGGTGTCCGAGAACCGCTGCGCCAGCGCATGGGCGTCCTCGAGATCGCCGATCAGGGTGGCCTGCCCGGTCGCGGCCAGCACCAGCGCCGGATCGTCGGAACGATGGCTCTCGGCGATGGTGGCCCGAATCCGCGTGACGCCCTCGGCGAGCTCGCCGGAATGCAAATTCAGTGCTCCGTCGAGCGCGCGCAGGAACGCCGACCGCTGCGCGGGCGGCAAGCGCAGCTCCGCCAGCCGGGCGCGCGCGTGGTAGGCGGGCACGGGATCACCCAGCACCCAGGACGAGCGGGCCGCCTCCATGAACAGTGGTCCGGCGCGCTCGGGTTCGATCGCGGCCACCTCCTCGGCCGCCGCGAACAGCGAATTCTGCGACCTGCGCAGGTCGCCCTGCTCGTAGGCGATCAGCGCTTTCACCCAGCCCAGCCGCGCTCGCTCGTCCGGAGCCAGCGGCAGCTGCCCGGCCGACCGGCCCAGTTCGGCGGCACGTTGATAGGCGCCCGCGGCGGCGGCCCATTCGATGGCCAGAAGTATTCGGCGGTTACGGTTTTCGAGATCGGTGGTCAGGGCGGCGGCCCGCTCCGCGGCCGCCGAAGCCGCCGAGTAACCGGCTCGGTCCACGGCGCGAAACGCCGCCGATTCCAGCAAGGCCGCGATCTCCTCGTCCGGGCCGACGGTCCCGGCCGACAGGTGCCAGGCGCGGCGATCGGGATCGTCGTCGGACGCGGCGGCCAGTGCGGCGTGCACGGGCCGCCGCTCGGCGAACGACGCACCGTGGTAGACCGCCGCCCGCACCAGCGGATGGCGGAACCGAATCGCCTGCGCGGTAACGTCGATCAGGCTCGCGGCCTCGGCCTCGGCGATGCCCGCGGGATCGACGCCGAGGGCGTCGAGCACACCCAGCACCAGTCGCAGATCACCGGCCGTCTCCGCCGCGGCCGCCAGCAACGCGGTGCGCGCGGCGGGCGAGAGCTCCGCGATCTGCTGCCGGTAGCCGCTGGAGAGCCGATGCGGCAGTGGCAGCGGCCCGACCGGCAGCGCGTCCAGATCCATCCGCGGAAACTCCAGCAGCGCCAGCGGATTCCCCGCCGCCTCCCGCAGAATCCGCTCCCGCGTATCGCGCCGCAGCCCCGGCCAGTTGTCGGCGAGCAGCCGCGCCGAGGCCGCGGTGTCCAGCGGCGGCAGATGCAGGCCGGGCACGCCCGGCAGCACCGCCTCGGCGCGGCTCGCGAACAGGATCACGATGCCCTCGGCGCCGAGCCGGCGCGCGACGAACCGAAGTGCTTGCGCCGAAGCGGAATCCAGCCACTGGACATCGTCGACCGTGCACAGCACCGGGCCGCCCTCGGCCAGTTCGGCCAGCAGCGACAGGGTCGCCAGACCGACCAGGAAGCGGTCGATCGGCTCGGTCGCGACCCGCAGCCCGATCACCGCCCGCAGCGCATCGGCCTGCGGGCCGGGCAGGGCGTCCAGCGGGAGGGCGTCGAGATGACCGCCGGCCGCCATCAGCAACTCCTGCAGACCCGAGAACGGCAGCTCCGAATCGACTTCCACACCCGCGCAGCGCAGTACCCGCCAGTTACCGCCGGTGAGCTCCGCCGCGCGATCCAGCAGCGCTGTCTTCCCGCCACCCGCGTCGGCCACGATCTCCGCCGCACCGCTGTGGCCGTCCACGGCCTCCTTCAGCAGTGTGCTGATCCGCTGTTCCTCGAGTGCGCGGCCATACAGCATGTCCCCCAACCTATACGGCCCCGCGATCGACTCGGCGTCGGCGGCGCGCGAGGGCGTGGGGTTCGCCGCTGATCGTCACGATGAAGCTCGGCAACCCTCCAGTGTTCGCATGCGCGCCGGGTCGACCAGTGTGCTGAGTGATCGAGTGGCTACTGCCGAGCCAGCGCGGCGGTGAGCCGGCCGCGGGGTGGGAGATAGCCGCCGCGCGGCGCGTTCGCGGAGCTGAAACGAACCCCGCGGGGCCGGGCGGGGGCGGGCGAGAACGGCGCGAGGATCGTTGCCCAGCCATCGAACTGGTCGCGATCGGGCGGGGTCGCGTAGGCGGTCGGCGCCAGCGGGCCGAGCAGGGGATTGGCCGCGATCAAACGTGATTCGACCGCGGCCGCGAAAGCCAGCTGCAGCAGCGCCCGGTCGGCTCCCGCGGCCAGATCGGCGGCATCGGTGGCCGGGTCGAGCCAGTAGGCGGCCCGCAACCGGTCCGGGGTCAGCTCGGCCGCCGCCAGACCACCGAACCGCCGCGCCAACGCGTCCACCTGTATTCGCATGTCCCGCAGCCGCGCCGCGCCGAGCATCGCGACGGTATCGCCGCGGGTCAGCCAGAACATCAGTACCGACTCGACCGTCACCACCGGATCGGGGATCTGATCGAGCGCTGCCATCGGTTACTCCTGATCATCGCGGTCGTCCGGACCTCGTCGTCCGGATCGTGCTACGACCGGGCAACCGATCGTCCCGGGATTCTCGCAACCGGAACCGCGTTCCATGACCGAATTCAGACAATTGACCAGTTCTGTCGGTGGCGGGTGCCTAACGCAGCCGACGGCCGACGGCGTTCAAGTGGCCCAGGGCCTGAGCGTAGGAGGTGAGGAGCGTGGTTTCGGCATAGGGAATGCCGCGCTCGGCGCAGAAGGCCCGGACCATCGGCTGGGCCGTACGCAGGGCGGAACGCGGCATGGACGGGAACAGGTGGTGCTCGATCTGATAGTTGAGGCCGCCCAGCGCGAGGTCGATCAGGGCGCCGCCGCTCACATTGCGTGAGGTGAGGACCTGGCGGCGCAGGAAATCGGTGTCGTCGCCCTCGGGGAGAACCGGCATGCCCTTGTGATTCGGGGCGAACGTGAAGCCCATGTAGAAGCCGAACAGGCCCTGCTGGACGGCGATGAAGACCAGCGCCTTCACCGGCGACAGCACCAGGAACACCGCCGACAGGTAGAGGACGGCGTGCGCGGCCAGGAACGCGCCCTCGCGGACCCGGTGCCGGATCGGCCAGGTCAGCACGGCGCGCACGCTCGAGAAGTGCAGGCTGCCCGCCTCCAGCAGCAGCATCGGGAAGAACAGCCACGCCTGGTAGCGGAAGATGAAGCGCCGCCAGCCTTTTCCGGTCTCCGCTCGCCCCGCGGAATGGGCCAGGATGCCGCCGACATCCGGATCCTCGCCCTCGGTATTGGGGTGCGCGTGATGGCGATTGTGGTTGCTCGTCCACCAGCCGATGCTCACCCCGGTCGCCAGATTGCCGACGAACAGACCGAACCAGTGGTTGGCCCGCCGCGTCCGGAAGATCTGCTTGTGCCCGGCGTCGTGTCCGAGGAACGCGACCTGTGCGAACGCGACCGCCGCGAACACCGCGGTGACCAGCTGCCACCAGGAATCGCCGAGCGCCGCGAACACCGCCCAGGCCGCCGCGAATGCGCCAACGGTCAGACCGGTTTTCCATCCGTAGTACCGCAGTCGCCGTTCGAGCAGTCCCGCCTGCCGCACGCGCCGCATCAGGGCCGCGTAGTCGCTGCCGCGCGCGGGGTAGTCGCCGTCGCGGGCGGGCGTGGGTGGGGGCGGCGCCGGGGCGAGGGTCTGTTCGCGCTCCGCCGGGCGGCGTCGTTCCGTGAGGATTACCAAGGGTTCTGCACATCCTGCTGTCGTGGTGCGTGGCGGACCCGCGTACCCGGCACCAGGGTGCCGCGCCGTGGCCACCATCAGATGAACGAACGTGCGAGGCGGCGACACAAGTGCATGACGGTTTCGCTACCGCCAGGTGGTCTTCGGCGCCGGAGCCGATCCGGATGTGACAGTACTGTCGCCGTGATCGGCGGTCCGAAACGGGTTCCTGTGCGGTCGCTTTCGAGTATTTTCGCAACACATTCTAGTTTTCGCGGCCGGTGCGGGGCGAGACTTGTGTGGCGGAAGGGCTGATCATGGCTGCTACGGACTACATCGTCATCGGCTCCGGCAGCGCCGGGGCGATCATCGCGCGCCGGCTGGCCGACACCGGCGCCACCGTGACGCTGTTCGAGGCGGGCCGCTCCGACCGGTCCCGGCTGATGCGCAAACCCGGCATGATCGGCCCGATGCACAGCGTGCCGCAGTTGAAGAAGACCATCGACTGGGGGCATTACACCGTCGAACAGAAGCACGCGCTGGGCCGCAGGATCCCGCAGACGCACGGCAAGGCGGTCGGCGGGTCCAGTTCGGTGAACGGCATGGTGTTCGTGCGCGGCAACCGCCGCAACTTCGACGACTGGGCCGCCGCGGGCAATACCGGCTGGTCGTACCAGGACGTGCTGCCCAGTTTCCGCAGATTCGAGTCGTTCGAGGACGGCGCCAACGAGTTCCGCGGCGACTCCGGCCCGATCAAGGTGATCCGCGCCCGCGACCTGACCCCCGCCTCCGAGTCGTTCCTGGCGGCCTTCACCGAGACCACCGACCTTGCGCTCAACCCCGATTACAACGGGGCGGAACAGGAAGGCGTCTCGATCCTGCAGCAGAGCAACAGCGACGGCCTGCGCTCCAGCACCTCGGTCGGGTATCTCGACGACCGGCCGAAAACCCTTACCGTGCTGGCGAAAACGCAGGTCCTGCGCATCGTGATCGACAATGGCCGGGCCGTCGGCGTCGAATACCGCACCGGCGGCGGCACCGAAATCCTGCGCGCCGACCGTGAGATCATCGTCAGCGCGGGAGCGTTCGGCTCACCGCACCTGCTGATGCTCTCCGGCATCGGCCCCGCCGATCACCTGCGCGCCTTCGGCATCGACGTCGCCGCCGACCTGCCCGTCGGCGACAACCTGCACGACCACCTGTTCGTGCCGATGTCCTTCGCCATGCCCACCGCGCTGCGCCGCTCCGCCCCGGGCTACTTCGCCCGCGCCTTCATCCGGGAATCCTTGCGCAACAACAGCACCTGGCTGGCCCGCAGCGTCTTCGAAGCCGTCGCGTTCCTGCGCACCCCGTACACGACCGGCATCCCCGACCTGCAACTCCACGTCCTGCCCTGGAGCTACCCCGGCCCCAATCAGGACGCCCCCACCCGGCACATCCCCGATCCCCGCCAATCGCTCACCATCATGGTGACCATGATCTACCCGCGCAGCCGCGGCACCCTCCGCCTGACCTCGGCCGACCCCACCGCCGCCCCCGCGATCGACCCCAACTACCTCGCCGAGCAGAACGACCTCGACACCCTGGCCTACGGCATGGACCTGACCCGGGAAGTCATGGCCGCCAAGTCCATCGCCCCCGCGGTCGACACCGAAATCTCCCCGGGCCCCGCGTATCCCACCCGAGCCGACCTCGCCGCCGAGATCCCCAACCGCGCCACCACCGTCTATCACCCTGTCGGCACCTGCCGCATGGGCATCGACGACCGCGCCGTCGTCGACCCCACCCTGCGCGTCCGGGGCGTCGAGGGCCTGCGCGTCGCCGACGCCTCGATCATGCCCAGCATCGTCGGCGGCAACACCAACGCCGCCACCATGATGATCGGCGAACACGCGGCCTCGATCATCCTGCGCTGAAACCGAATCCGCCCTCGACGCGGATTCCCGGTTCCCCTGTCACATTCGCGCGCGAATCCCGATAATTCGGAGAGTGCGGGTGGCAAGAGACACTCGCCGGTTCCGGGGGAGGGGACATGGTCGATCCGATTCTGGTGGCAGCCGGGATCGCCGCGATGCAGAAGGCTATCGAAATCGGCATGGACCGGCTCGCCGGCGCCTTCTCCGCCCCACCCCCGCCGCAGGTGATCCTCACGCCCGCACCGAAACCCGTGATCCGCCGCCACGACTACAGCGACGGTTACGGGGCCCTCAGTGACGCGAACATCACCGTCGCGCACCACCTCTCCGGCGTCTACCGGGCCCCGACCTTCCTGATCCTCGAGAAGTTCAACCACCCCGGCGACGGTTTCGTGGTCCCGATGATCCAGGGCGAAACCGCCTTCCTGACCGTCTCCCGCGACCACTACTCCATCGCCGCCCTGATCGTCGACCTCCCGCGCACCCGCGGCGCCAAACCAACCCTCCGCGGCCTCGGCGCATCCGACGAATTCATCGCCTCCAACACTCCGACCGCCCTGCACATCCCCACCGAACACCCCACCCAGAACCTGGTCCGCCAGGTAGGCCTGCTCGACTCGACCGGCAACCTCCCCTTCCTCCTCCCACCCCCGCCCGCCCCGAGAGCCCTTCCCGCCACGACCCTCGCCCGCTCCCTCCCACCCGCCGCCCCCTTCCTCACGACCGCCGCCAATCGCCAGTACCACTGCGACGTCTGCTTCAAGAAGTTCCCGACCCGCGTGGCCGTCAACAACCACAAACGCAACGCCCACTCCAGCGCCTGGGAGCGCTTCGTCGACTGGCTCGACGACCTGTGATCGCTGCTCGAGCGCCCCGGATCGGCGACTGGCCGAGGCGATCCAACGGATTCATGATGTGGCGGCGATGCCTCGTCCGCTCAGAACGGTGATGATCGTGGCCAGGACGCCCGCCGCGCCGGCGATGAGCGCCGTGGCAGCCCAGCCGAACCAGCCGACCGCCGCGGCGCCGAACGCGGTGCCGGCGCTGCCGCCGATGAAGTAGACGACCATGTAAGCGCTGTTGAAGCGCGCGGGGCCGGTGGGGTCGATCGCCAGGACCGTGCTCTGATTGGCGACCTGGGCGGCGAACAGTCCGGCGTCGAAGAGGCCGAGGCACAACAGGGTTGCCGCCGTATTCGGCAACGCGATGGCGAGAACCGCCGTGCTGGCGATCGCCGGCGGCAAGCCGAGCAGGATCACCCGTCGCGCGCCGATGCGATCGGTCCAGGTTCCGGCGACGCGAGTGGCGACAATGCCGAGCAGTCCCGCGAAGGCGTACAGGCCGATCCGTTCGGGTGAGAACGAGAACGGCGGTTGGGACAGGGCGACCGCGAGTCCCGCCCAGATGGTGCAGAAGGCGAAGAACCACAGGGCGCCTCGGATCGCTGCCAGCCGCAGCGTCGGATTCCGGGCATACAGCACGGGCATGCCGCGCAGCGTCGCGAGATAGCCGGCGGTGGTCGTGCCCGCCGCCGCGGGCAGGGTCACGTGGGCGGCGACAGCGCAGCCGGCGCACGCCGCGGCGAAGACGAGCAGCATGCCCCGCCACCCCATGGCATCCGTCAGCCATCCGCCGACGATCCGTCCGGCGAGGATGCCCGCCGAGATCCCGGCCGTCACGGTCCCGAGCACTGTGGCCCGCTGCCGCGAGGGCACGAATCTCCCGGCGATAGAACTCAATTGCGCGCCGACCGAGGATCCCGCGCCGATGAGACCCACCGCCAGGCCGAGCAGCCACGGCGAACCGGCCGCCGCCGTGGCAGCCAGAACAGCGGCCAGAGCGGCGAATTGGACGGCTACCACCGCGCGTGGCGCGAACCGATCGACCAGTGGCACGAGCAACGCCAGCCCCGCCAGGTAACCGATCGGGCCGCAGGCCAAAGCCGTGCCCACGGCGGTGACGGAAGTATGGAGCGAGCCGGTCAACGCCGCGATCGCGGGCTGCAGCGGATACATGGCCCCGGTGCCGAGCGCCGCCGCGAAGGTCATGAACCACACCGTGGGCGGCCGCAGTATCCGGGCGCGTGAGGCCGTGCTGATATCGAGTTCCATGGTCTCGACGCTAGGAACGCCGTGGCCGCGTGTCCGGCGGAATTCGGACCGCAACGTCGCCGCCTGTCGCGCCGCTCGCGGTCACTGTCAGGGTGTTGGCGAGCGGGCACTGATCGCGGCGTCGGTCATCGAATTCGCAATCGAACCTCGACGCGCTCGTCGCGCGGCTACAGTGGCTCGAATTGGAACCGATTGGGTTTCACATGGGCATCGGCAAGAGGTACGCGGGTAGTGAAGAGTTCGGCTCGGTTGCGGTTGGTGACGGCGGCCGCGGTGTGCTCCACCGCGGCGGTGCTCGGCGCGGTGGCGCCGACGGTGACGGCGGAGGAGCCCACCGGCAGAACGCTCGTGACCATCGGCGATTCCTTTTCCGCCAACGGTGAGATCATCGACCTGCTGAACAAGGACGGCGATCCCGGCTGCAAGCATGTGGCCACCTCGTGGCCGACGCAGCTGACTCGGCGGATGGGCCTGGCGCGCGAGGATGTGGAGGACACCTCGTGTCAGGGCGGCACCATCGACACCTCGGGCTGGGCGCTGGTGCATCAGGTGAAGCGGGCCGCGTCCGACGGCGCGTTCGGACCGCGGACCCGGGCGGTGACGATTCAGCTCGGCATGAACGACGCCTGGGGGACCGACAAGCCGGTCGTCCTGTCGATGGCGTGTCTGACCGACTTCGCCAACGGTTGCGGTCCGGATGCCGCGGCCCAAGGCCGCACCCCCGACCCCGCGACCGTCACCGGTCAGGGGTACGCCGACCGGGTCCGGAAAGCGGTCGAGTACATCCGCTACTACGCCCCGAACGCACGGATCTTGTTCGTGGGATACCCGGAGATCCACACCCCCGGCCAGGAGTCCGCCTGCGCGAGCGTCCTCGGCGTCGATGTGGTGCAGCCGCGGGCCGGCGCGGTCACCGGGTTCCTCGACCGGATCGACACGGCCCAGCGTGAGGCCGCCCGCCTGCTGAACGTGGACTTCCTGGACTCGCGGGCGGTGACCGCCGGGCACGGCGCCTGCGCCGCCGACTCCTGGGTGGCCGGAGCCTTCGACCCGCGCACCGATCTGCTCGGATTCCCTTGGCATCCCACCGCGCGCGGCGACTCGATGCTCGCGGCCGCCGTACAGCAGTGGATCGAACGAGGCTGAGGCGCACGGTTTCAGCGGGTGCGGGGCGGTTCCGGCGGTCCCTGCGTCACCGGTTTCTGTCGGTGGGTCGCCGTAGAATTGCGGTCATGAGCATTTCGATGAGTCGGCGTGCAAGATCGCATGAATTCAGTTGCGCTGCCGGTGGTTCGGATAGCACTGTGCTTGTCGTCAGCGATTCAACAGTAGGGGCATGGGGAGTGCCCCTCCGGGGGAAGGAATGAATGTCATGAACCGCAAGACGATTCGCGGCGAGCGTCGCGGGCCCAGGTTCGCCAAGAGCAGTTTCAGCTACGGCGGCGGCGACTGTGTCGAGGTCGCGTACCACGAGGGACAGATCGCGCTGCGCGATTCCAAGGACCGTCACAGCCCGGTGCTGTGGTTCACGAAATCGGAATGGCGGGCGTTCATGTCGGGCGTGCGCGCCGGCGAATTCGATTTCGCCGACTGACGTGAAGGTGGTGTCGCAGCGAATTCGCTGCGACAC
>NZ_JBSGCY010000069.1:10757-34706 GCF_053602115.1 Nocardia sp. NPDC004582
CCACCTCGCTGCGGGGGGGGGTTTCCCGGGGGGCGGCCGCGCCCTCATCTATGTACTCCCCTCACGACCTCTCTTGACCGCCCCCCCCCACCCCCCCCCCCCCCCCCACCACCCCCACGTGCGGCCGACCCCTCGACGGCCGCTGGAAAATGGTCAATGGGTTGCCGTGCGCTGGATTTCGCTCCGCAGTTCAGAGAGAAACGCACGGGCGTCGGTGTCGTGTAAAGCCATTTCGGCCAGGGCCGCCCAGCGGCGGCGATGGGCGTCGACGAGTTCGGGGCCGCGTGTCACCATGCTGCCCGCGATAGGTTCCGAGGAAGCGAGGGCGTGGTCCTCGTTCTCGTAGATGACGAAACCGTGCGGGATCGTGGTGCTCGCCTCGATGTCCTGCGGAATCACCGCGATGGTGACCGTATCGAGGGTCTCGATCGAGATGATGCGGTCCAGCTGTGCGAGCAGCAGGCGATACGGTCCGGGCCGAAAACGCAAGGCCGCCTCGGTCATCAGGAATTCGAAGCGCTTGGCGGGGTCGTACAGCACCCGCTGGCGATCCAGCCGCGCGGCGAGCGCGGCCGCCAGGGCGTCGGGCGCGTAGGGCGGATCGAAGGTGGCGAACACCCGGCGGGCGTAGTCGGCGGTCTGGAGCAGGCCCGGTACCAGTGCGGGCTGGAAGTTCCGTACCACCCGCGCGTCCTGCTCGAGCGCTTGCACATCGTCCTGCAGATGCGGACGGTGCGCGAGCGCCCCCGCCCAGTCCTGCACCTCGGGGGAGTGCGCCGCTTCGGTGAGCGCGCGCAGCGACTGCCGGCAATCCACCTCCGCCCCAACCGCTTCGGCCCAGCCGAGCACCTGAGGTAGCGGGGGAACCACGGTGCCCGCCTCGATCCGGGACAGGGTCGACTGGCTGATGCCGACACGCTTGGCCAATTCTCGCCCGGAGATTCCGGCCAGGTCTCGCAACCGGCGCAACTCCGCGGCCAGCTGCTGGCGCGGAGTCGACTGGTGCGCAACGGAATTCACGGCGCTGACCGCCGCCTCCGTCGCGCCCGTTGCCGGTTGATTCGATGAAACCATGATGATTCAGATCGAATCAGTTCGATTCAGCCGAGTCAAGCCGTGGCCGGTCGACTCGTGAATCAGCGAGCTCGACGGAAGCCGCCTCCAGGTGTCGTTCAGCTCGTGGGCGTGGCATACCCGCGGACCGTCTCCTCCACCGATCGCCGCACGTCAGAACCATCGAATGGTTCTGTGCCGTCAAGGATTTCGTCCAGAATCGAGGCTCGATCCAGCGTCGCCGGAATGTGATGCGCATCTCGCGCGCTCACCACCACCGCGAGCAGCACCGTCGCGTAGACGCGCGACCGCGGCACGAGCAACCGCCACCCGCGCCGCTCCAGTTCCCGAATCCTCGCCTCCACTGTCTCCAGCACGTCCTGAATCACCTGCAGCTCGATCTGCTCCCGGTCATCGCAGGGCATGCCGGCCACCCAATCCCGCCGCGCCGCTACCGAGGAAGGTCGCCGCGAGCAGCGCCACGCCGAATCGCCATGCGCCACACGACCGTCTGCGGTGTGTGGTTGGCCGCCGCCGTCCCCGACCGCCCCTCCCGCCCTTCCGCCGCTCGGATTCGATTCGCTCGGTGATGGACTGAACCGACCACGGGCTCACGCTGGACATCACGATCTCCTCCCTGCCGATGCTGTGCCACCAGTAGACCGCCGAAAACTGGCTGCTCACAGTGAAATCGGACGTTCCGAACAGAATTGGTCCGAATCGCCAGGATGGGGTCCGCGCCCGGCGTACAGTCTGTTCCGCGATGGCGTGCGCTTCCGTTCCGAAAATGCCGAGGATGCAGACATGGCCGACGATGATGAACCCTCCACCCTTCCGCGGCGACAGCTCGGGCGATTCCTGCGGGAAGCTCGCGAGGGGCGCGGGTTCTCGATGGACCGTGCGGCGAACCTGGTGGAGTTGAGCAAGACCGCGCTACATCGGATCGAGACGGGCGGAGTGAAAAAGATGCGCGTCCGCGATATTCGAGCGTTGTGCGAGCTGTACGAGGTCAGCGAGGCGGATACGGCCCGCGCGGTTCAGTTGGCTGAGCAGGCGCGAACCCCATCCTGGTACACGGCGTTCAGCGGGCTCTACAGTGACGCGACGTTCAACATGTACGTCGGGCTGGCGGCGTCGGCGCGGAGGCTGATCGCCTTTCACGAAATGGTTCTGGGGTTGGTGCAGACGGCCGACTACGCCAGAACGCTGATCAGTGCCTTCTATCGGGACGGTAGCGCCGAGGACATCGACCGCCGCGTCGAATTGCGCCTGAAGCGGCAGACGATCATCACCCGCAAGGTGGAACCGGTCCAGCTCGAACTGCTGCTGCACGAATCGGCCCTCCACCGGGTGGTCGGCAATCGGCGAATCATGGCCGCGCAGATGAGGCATCTGGCCGAGATCAGCACGCTGCCCAACGTGTCCGTTCGAATTCAGCCCTTCGCCAGCGGCTACGCGTGGGGAATCCTGCACGGCCCGTTCGTGATCCTGGATTTCGGCGATGACCTGCGAGGTCATCGCGTCGAGCCACCGCTCGTTTACTGCGAGGGCAACGGCAAACCGGACCTGTACCTGGAGCACGCCGACGACGTGCAGCGCTACATTGACATTGCCTCCGCGGTCCGCCGCACGACACTGGACGAGACCCGTTCGCGAGACCTGCTCAGGCAGGTGGCAAGGAGCTATCAGACATGAGTGCCGACCTATCCGGAGCGGAGTGGTTCAAGAGCAGTCACAGTGGCGGACAGACCGATTGCGTAGAGGTCGCGTGGCTCGGCGAAGGCGGCGTCGGGGTGCGCGATTCGAAGAACCCAGCCGACGGAGCTTTGATTGTGACTCCAGCCCAATGGGATTCGTTCATCGGCAGGGTGGCGGTCAATGCGTTCGACCGACCCCGAGGGTTGCTGGAGCGCCAGGACCCGATCCTGGACTGACGGGATCAGCGCCGGCCCCCGGTCAATGAGCTGCCGGAGGGGTCGCCAGCCGGTGTCGCGTTCTTACAATCGCGGGCCGCGTCGGCGTTGCAGACTGGGCTGACAGCAATGTTGTTGCGGGAAGGAATAAAACCATGGCAGTTGCCACACTGAAGATGCTCACCCTGGACAGTGCCGACGCGCGGCGAGACGCGGAGTTCTGGGCGGCCGCGCTCGGTTGGAAGATTGCCCACGCGCAGGACGAGTACGCCATGCTTACTGGTCCGGACCATGCGCTGGGATTCGGCACGGTCCCGGATTATCAGCCGCCCACCTGGCCGAACGAGAATGGAACCAAGCAGTTCCATCTGGATCTGGCGGTCGAAGACCTCGAGATGGCCAGTAAGCAACTCGTCGAGTTGGGCGCTACGGTGCCGGAGTTTCAACCGGGCGAAACCTGGCGGGTGCTGCTCGATCCGAGTGGCCACCCGTTCTGCCTCACCCTGGCCGCCAATTGGAGCTAGTTGACCGGTCTGGCCATATCTGACCGAGTATCCTGAACAGCCGCATGGCGCGCGGTCAGCTCGACGTGGGCCGCCGACCGCACCATCGGATTCGGTGATCTGCCATGGAGTTTCACCTCCCACGCTGTGCTGCGGGTGGTGGATCAGGGTTGTATGGCAGGGTGGGGCGGGCGTTGGGTTGTCGGCGTTCGGAAGGTGTCGTTGGTGGGTTTGGGTTTGGGGCGCAGTGGGCTTCGGCGCTTGCGGGTTGTGGCCTGCACGGTGGTGTTCGCGGGGTTGGTGGGGGTGCCGGCGGCCGAGGGGGCGGATCCCTATGAGGATTCGCTCGCGGAGGCAGCCGTAGCGCCTGTGCTGCGATGGGTGGACTGTGCCGAGGGGTTCGAGTGTTCGACCGCCGCGGTGCCGTTGGACTATCACCGGCCGCAGGAGGATCGGATCGAGCTGGCGGTGATCAAATTGCCTGCCACCGACCCCGGTAGCCGGATCGGGACGCTGTTCGTCAACTTCGGTGGGCCGGGGCCGTCGGGGGTGGATCGCCTACGGGAGCGGGCGCGGTGGCCGTGGCTGTTCTCGCCGGAGCTGCGGGAGCGGTTCGATATCGTGTCGTGGGATCCGCGCGGGGTGGCGCGGAGCGCGGCGGCCCGGTGCTTTCCGAACACCACCGAACAACTCGCGTTTCTCGGATCCTTCCCGGACATGCCGGGTGACCAGGCCGGGGAGGCGGACTTCTATGGCCGGAACCGGGAGTTGGCCGAACGCTGTCGCGCGCTGGCCGGGCCGGTTCTCGACCACGCCTCGACCGCCAATACCGCGCGGGATCTGGAGCTGCTGCGGCGCGCGGTCGGTGACGCGCAGCTGACCTATCACGGTATTTCCTACGGGACCCTGGTCGGCGCGACCTACGCCAATATGTTCCCCGGCCGGGTTCGGGCCATGGTGTTCGACGGGTCGATGGATTTCGACGGCAGTGTGAACGGCCATGACGGACAGGGCGATACGGTTCCAGTCGATACCCGCCAGAATGTGGCCGCCGGCATCGCCGCGACATTCGATGCGTTCCTGCGCGATTGCGCCGCGGCGGGTCCGAAGTGTGCGTTCTCGGCCGGTGATCCCGCACTGAAGTGGCCGGTGCTCGCGGAGCGGGCGCGGCTGGCGCCGATTCGGCTGGCGGGAGAGACCTTCACCTATTCGTCGATAATCAATGCGGCGGCGAACCTTTCGCGCCCCGACACCTATCCGCAGCTCGCGACGCTGTTGCAGACGCTGTTCGACGCGGGCACCTCGTGGCCGGGCATCGTGCCCATCGCGGATCGAGAGTCCTATACCGGCAATCGCACCGAGGCCTTCTACGCGACCCAGTGCGTGGACAGCGCCGTCCCCACCGATCTCGGCGTCTACAGCCGCACCGCGATCACCGAGGACGTGCGGGTTCCGTACTTCGGCCGGATCGGCGTCTTCGACATGACGGCGTGCGCGTTCTGGCAGGCTCATGACGCCGACCGCTACATCGGCCCGTGGAATCGCCCCACCGCCGCACCGATCCTGGTGCTGAACAGCACATTCGATCCGGCGACGCCTCTGCAGGGCGCGGTCACCGGAGCCGCTCAGCTGGCGCGGGCGCAGGTCGTGACCATCGAGGGCATGGGCCACAGCAGCATGTATGTGGCCAGCACCTGCGCCGAGCGCGTCAAACGCGACTACCTGTTCAGCACCGAACTGCCGCCGGCCGGAACCGGATGCGCCGCCGACGCTTCACCGTTCAGCTGAGCCGTGGACGACTGCGTGGTGGGGACCCTGGGTTGAGATACGACCGCGCCCCGGAGCCATCGATCGTGTCGGTGACATCCGGGGCGCGGAAGGGTGAATCAGCCCAGCTCCGGGTGGCCGACCCATTCGACAATCGTCCAGCCCTTCTGCGGGCTGCCCTTGAGGATGACGTGGCCGCCGTTGCGCATCGGGTCGGTGCCGAGTTTGCTCTTGTCGGCGTTGCCGGCGTTCATCATGGACCAGAACATGATGGTGCCGCCGTGCGAGAAGATCACCGGGTTGGTGCAGCCGCGACGCTGCACATCGAGCAGTGCCTGATCGACGCGGCCGTCGAACTCATTGCCGTCGATGGAGCCGGGAATCCGGGCGGTCAGGTCGCCGGAAAGCCACTTGATCGGCGCTTGCAGGTACCCGGACATCGCCTGGGCCTCCGGGGTGCCTTCGTACTGGCCCGCCTCGATCTCCCGGAAACCGGGCTGAATGTCGAGGCTCAGGGCCTGCTTGGCGACGGTCGGCGCCGCGGTCTGCTCGGTGCGCACCATGTTCGACGCGAAGGCGCAGTCATACTTCTTGTCGGCCAGCTGGAGGGCCAGATTGTCTGCCTGTGTCCGGCCGCGCGGGGTCAGGTCGGGCCCGGGCACCTTGGTGTCGATCATGCCGGAGGTGTTACCGAAGGACTCGGCATGACGCACCAGGGTGATGACCATTTCGCCCGAGCCGCTACCGGAACTGCTGCCGGAGCTCGGAAGGCCGATATCGGCGGACGCGACGCCGGTGGTAGCGGTCGCGGCCGCGACCGCGGTCGCCATCACCGCAACGGACAAGCGAAGAGATCGGATTCGCATGGGTGGGAATGCCTTTCATCGTGGCGAACGCCACGTCAGGTATGCCGAAAAACCGGACTGTGGAGTGTCGCGTCTCACAGAAGCAGCTATCCGCCCGAATCAAATACGGTGTATCCCATTCATCGGGATCTTTCGCGCACCGGACCGCGCGCAGGCGAATCCACCGGCATGCAAGGTGCCCCACGCCGTGAGCACCTGCTGTGGCCGAATTCCCCCAGCCCAAGGCGTTTCGTTCATCGGCGTGCCCGAAAGGACTCGAACCTTACGACCGATAACGCCGCAACAGCCGCGAACAGCGCAACATGACCTGCCGCACTACAGGCTCTGAGCAATCTCTAGTTCAACGTGCGTGCCGAGAATTCCGCGACGGAAAATCGAGGAACGCCGGAGCGTCGACTGCACACGTTGTGTCGGCGTAGCGGGGATCGGTGAGGTGAACGGGAATGCAACGAGCACAGCCGATCTCGATCGACGTGTGACACGATCAGCGGACCTGACCATTCTGCCAACGCCGGCCAGGAGGGACTATGCGTAATATCGCGCGCCGCGCCGTTCTCGGTATGGCTGCCGCGGCTGCCGCGAACGCCGTTGCCGGGCGGTTCGGCACCGCACGCGCCCAGACCGCCGCACCACCGCCACTGGGTTCCGAGTTCCTGTGGGGCGTGGGCAGTTCTGGTTTTCAGAGTGAGGGGCATACTCCGGACAGTCACCAGCGGCGGTCGTTCGCGGCGCGCTCGGAGCTGGCGCGGTTTCCGGACTCGGTGGACTTCTACACTCGCTACCCGGACGACATCGCGTTGGTCGCGGATCTCGGTGCCGGGGTTTACCGGATCACCATCGAGTGGGCGCGGCTGCAACCCGAGCCCGGTGGATGGGATGAGGCGGGGTTCGAGTTCTACGACCGTGTGCTCGATGTGATGGCGGCGCACCGGATCCGCCCGATGCTTGTGCTGGATCAGTGGGTGTATCCGGTATGGATCGGTGAGCGCGGCGGCTGGCGCAGTCCCGCCGTCGTCGATGCGTGGGTGGCGAACGCGCGGACAGTGGTGGACCGCTATGCGGGTCGCGATCCGCTGTGGATCACCTTCGCCGACCCTGCTGCCTATGTGAAGTACGAGGTGCAAGACGGCATGCCCGGCACCGAGATACCGGCCATGGCATCGCGGATCGTCGACGCCCACACGACCGTCTACGAGCACATCCACCGGGTACAGCCAGGCGCGCGGGTGGGGTTGTCGGCCAATGTCATGACCAACCTCGCTGGGTACGGCTCCGATCTCGCGATCCTCGATCGGGTCGCCGACCGCGTGGATTTCATCGGCCTCGGCAACACGGTCAGCGTGTCCCTCGATGTGTTGCCGGCGCTGGCGTTGCATGCGCTGATCGCTCCCCGCGATCTGAGCAGTCCGCTCGCGCATGCGGTGCAGCCGGAATCGATGTACTACGCGTTGCGGTACTGCGCGCGCAGATTTCCGGGCAAGCCGTTGTATGTGGTGGACAACGGGATCGCGTCCTGGAACGGGACGCGCGTCGACGGGTACGGCCGCGCTGATCACCTGCGCGACACCATCTACTGGCTCCAACGCGCCCGCGCGGACGGTATCGACGTGATCGGCTACAACTACTGGGGTTTGACCGACAGCTTCGAATGGGGCGGTTACGACCTTCGCTACGGCCTCTATACCGTCGACGTGCGCACCGACCCCACCCTGACCCGCCGCGCCACCGACGCGGTCGCCGCTTACCGTCAGATCACCGCCACTGGCGGGGTGCCTGACGGCTACCGGCCCAGTCGCGCACCGGCGGTGTGCTCACTGGTGGATGTGCCGTCCAGCTGTAGTGAACCGGTGACGATTCCCCGCTGATCGGGTCACCTGCACGGGTTTTCGATCCTGTGCCCGGGGAACTCGGCTTCCAGCCGTTTGACGATTGTCGCACCGGTCAGGGCGCAGATGCGTATGCGCGCGTGCTCTGGGTCAAGGTCCCAGATCCGGAGTGCGCCATCGCGTCCGCCTGCGATGAGGTGGCGGTCGTCGAGGAAGGCGACATTCCACACGCCTTCCCCGGGTGTGGTGAGTGACCGGCCGTTCAGGGACGGGGCTTTCGAGGAGGAGGTGTCGACCAGTTGGACTGTTCCGTCGTTGCCGCCCACCGCGAGTAGGTTGCCCGAGGGTGAGTAGGCCACCGACTGGACGAGGTTGCTGGTCACCGCGAGCGGGGCGGCGAGGGGCGTGATCTTGGAGGGGTCGGAGATGTCCCAGAACCGTATTCGGCCCGACTGCCAGCCGACCGCCACGGTCTTGCCGTCGGGGCTGACCGCGAGCCCGCTGCCGTCGAGTCGATCGGAATCCACCGCTCCCAGCGGTGTCGCCGGGTTGGCCGCGTGTGGATCCCATACCTGGAGGATGTCGGTGAGACTGACCACGACACGGCCGTCTCTCGAGGCGGCAGCTTGAATACCGCTGCTGGCCAGGGGTGTCTTGAACCGCAGAACGCCGTCGCCCTTGCGGACCAGGTTGCCCGGTTGGGAATAGTCCCACACCTGTAGATGAGGGAAGGGATCGGCGAGTGCGACCACCAACACAGGCTGGTCGACGGCGAACGCGACGCCGAATGCTCCGTCGAAGGTCTTGACGAGTTGTTGGTCTTTCGGTGCTGCCGTGTCGAGCAGTCTCATTTGGCCCGCTTGCATCATCGCGACGTATCGCCCGTCGTGGCTCATGGTGGGGTCGAGCGGTGGCAGCCCACCGGGGCCGCGGTAGTCCGGTCCGGGTAGGGTCGCGGCTATTCGCGCGGCCGCAGGGTTGGTCAGATCCCAGATGTGGGTGTTTTGGCCGGGCACGGCGGTGATCATCGCGTGCCCGTCGGCGCTGATCGCCGACGCGAGCGACCCGACTTGCCCGGCCTGTCCGGCCAGCACACCCGTCGGCAGTGACCAGTGCTGGACGGTGCCATCGTCGAAGGCAACAGCCCCGTGCCTGCCATCGGGGGCGAATGCGCCGATCATCACCGTGCCGCTGCAATGACCGCCCGGCGCGGAGCAGTCGGCGGGAGCGCCGGTCAGCGAGATACCCAACGGTGTCGGTTTTGTGCGATCACCGAGGTTCCACAACTGAACCCCCGTCACGGACATTGTCGCGAAATAGCGGTCACCGCCGCCGAATCCGAGACCCCGCAGGTACCAGGCAGAGGACACCGGGAACGACGGGGTGACCGTCTTGGGCTCAGACGGGTTGTCCAGGCTGATGAACTTGACGCTGCTCTGTCCCGGATAGGGCGAGTCTTGGCCCGCACCCATGTCTCCGACCGCCAACAGCGGTGTCGTCTGCGCCACCGACATCATCGCTCTGTCCGTTTGAACGATCACGGTGGTGCCTTGCAAGGACTCCCGTGTGAAATCCAACGGCCACGCGGTGGTGGTGTATGCGCTGCCGGTTGGCTGGCGTGGTGTCTGTGTGGTGGTGATCAGGGCGTTGTCGTTGCCGGTGAACTCGATCGCCATCGGCGAACCCAGCAGGGGTGCCCGCACCGGGATCTTCACCGGGTGCGTGTGGGTGCTGATGTCCCACAGACTGATCTCGGATGCATGCGCGACAGCCAGCGTGCGGCCGTCATGCGACAGCGCCGCGTTGGTCGGTGGGCCGGCGGGTTCGAATTCGGAGACCGGTTGCGGCCATGTAGGATTCGATCGATCGTAGACGCGGATGACGTTGTCGGAGCTGGCGGTGATCAGCGTCGAGTCGTGCACTATCAAGCGCATGATCTGTGTGTTCCGGCCGGCCGGACCGGGCAGCCGAGCCGCCAGTGTGGCGGGTCCGGTGTCGTCGACCTTCCACAGCCGCACCTCGCCGTCTTTGCCGGCGACTGCGAGCGTGCCGTCGGACAGATAACCCAACCCGCTATATCCGCCGTGCTGATCGGTGAATGTCTTTGCCACGGGCAGTGTTTGGCTGGCGATCAACCGGGTCCGGACGTCGGGATGGTCAGGTTTGCGGTCGTAGGCCAGCACCGCCAGCTGCGCGGCCAGCGTCGGATCGGTCGACTGCTGCCGGTCGGCCTCCTGCAGAACACGAGTCAGGAATTCGGCCTGGCGATCACGTTCACGAGCCAAAGCTTGCCCGCCGAGCCCCAGAGCCACGACCAGCACGACGACCACGCTCGAGGCCACAGCGGCGATCCGCCGTCTCCGCGCGCGGATCGCAGCGGCCAGGAACCTCGCGCTGGGTCCGTCCGGCGCCGGATGGCTGCCACGCGCCCGCACCAGCCGCGTGCCCCGGTACAACAGCGCGGCGCTGCGGTCGGACGCCTCCCATTCCGCCGCATCAGCTTCCATACGCCGGCGCACCAGCAGCGCGTCCCGATCAGCGTCGATCCACTCCCGCAACCGAGGCCACGCCTCCAGCACGACCTCATGGATGAGAGTGACATGGCCATCGTCCACGGTGACCAGCCGCGCCGCGGCCAAACGATCCAGCGCGGCCTCGACGGCCCCCGGATTCACGGCGTGCGCGGTGATTTCCGTGCGCGGTAGACGACGGCGGGTGTCGCGGGTGCCGTCACCGACCGCGACCATGGCAACCAGCAGCTGCTGCGCGGCCTCGCGCTGGCCGTCGTCGAGCCGCTTCCAGGCCAGCTCGGCGGTATGTGTGATCGAGGAGGCCACACCGCCCGCCGCGACGTAGGCGGCGATGGTGAGCCGGCGGCCACTGTGCTTCTCCCACACCGCCGCCATGACATGCGACAGCAATGGCAGCGCGCCCACGTCGTTGTTATCGGACAGCCGAACCAGATCAGCCAGGATCAGCTCGGTCAACTTCTCCTCGAGCTCGACACCGGCGCGCCGGGCAGGGCCGGTGATGACTTCCTTCAGTTCGTCGGCGAGCGGGCGCCGCAAGACGACACAGTTGCGGATGGTCCCTGCGTTGGCGGAGCCCGTTCCATCTGCGGCGCCGACCCCCGCCTCTGACGCTGTGCCACCCGCCAGCGCCTGCGCCAGCACCGGCGTCTCCAGGCACCGGGCGAGAAAGTCCGACCGCACACTCACGATCACCGTTGTGCCCGCAGCCGCGGATTCGACGAGCCGATCGAGGAATTCGCTACGGTCCTGCGCGCCGAATGTGGACGCGAACAGCTCTTCGAACTGATCAACGATCAACAAGCGGTGGTTCTGCTCCGCCCGAGCCCACACCTCACCAGAACTGTCAGCGGGGGTGCACCATTCGTTCGACCAGCCGGCCGGCAAGTTCGGAATCAATCCCGCTGCCAGTAGCGACGATTTCCCCGAACCGGACGCGCCGACCAGTATTCCGATGCCGCCGCCATCGGTATCGATGCCGTGCACCAAGGCGGTGAGCTCCCGGATCGCCCGATCACGGCCGAAGAACCGATCGGCATCCTGACTCCGATACGCCGCCAAGCCTGGATAGGGGCAGGCGGACTGCGGAACCCACTTCGTCGCTTGCTCGTACAGCGACCGCCAATACTCTGGGCGGACCAGTTCCGGTGGTACCGGTGCCCTCGCGTTGGCCGTCCTGTCGATCAAGACCTTCAACACCGGCCACACCGAATCGAAGTCCTTGGGCAGTGTCTTGCCGTTTTTCCAGTCGCTGAAACGCTGGAACCCCAAACCCTTGGCATCAGCCACCCGGGCCGGTCCCATCAGCTCGTTCGCCGCCGCGGCGACCCGCTTCTGCGGCAGCTTCCCCGCCAGTAACCACAGCTCGGTGAGCCTCTGCGCGAACAATTCCCGCGATGAACCGGACCCCGGCGGCACGGACACGAACACCCCATATGGTCGATCGGAGGGACCGGTTCGCTTGTGCGGCACTCGATTTCGATCCCAGGACCGACCCTACGCGCTCCACGCCGACCCGACCGCGGATTCGATCCGGTCATCTGCCCCGATACTCCATCTGGCCACCGGAATCGATTGCGGCACTGGCCGAATGCCCGGCCGGTCACGATGACCAGGCCGGGCATCCCGCGCTAGGCCCCGCGATATTCCACCTGACCGCCCGGTTCGATACCCGGATGAGCTAGCAGATAGTGGCGGATATGCGCCGCCTCGGCCTCGGATTCGATGGCCCACGCCGTCTTGTGCCGGCATTCACCACAGTGGATCCGATACCGTTTCCGTGATCCGAACATGGCCGTCTCCTAGGTGGTGCAGTGCCATCCGGTGACCGACGCCCCGCGCCCGGCCGCCGACAACGCCTCGGCATCCGCGATGGACAGCGTCCGCCCGCTGCCGTAACCGATGCCGCGGGGACCCTCCGCGATCGCCGCGCAGCCGTTGTACCAGCTGAATTTGTACACGCAATCGCTGTACCCGCACGCGTTCTTGGCGCCGGCGATGGCGGCGCTCAACGAGGGAGCGTCCCACGACCAGCCGAACCGATGACCGGACTCGGAGCGGGCGATGGCACCCCACATGGTCGAGGAGGCGTGCGCCTGGGGTGCGTTCGTGATCGAGACTCCACCGATGCTCGCCGTGGCAACCGCCAGGGCCGAGGCGAGACCGAAAACCAGCTTCTTCATGATGTTTCTTTCGAAAAGGCGGGACTCCCGCGAATTTGATCGAGACCCGGATGCGTCACGCTGGGCCTCGTCCGACGCTTGGAGTCTCGGCCAGGCCATCACTGGCCAACCACGACGCGACCGCCGCGACTCCGGATCGGCGCAGGTCGCAGCCGTTCCTCAGAGTTCCGGACCGGAGGCTGGGCAACCCTGCTCGGCCGCAGCGATCCGCAGGCGCGCGAGCCGAAGCGCCACAACTCGAACCTGGGTGTCACATCTGAACATGACAGTGTCAATGTCAACGGCGGATTCTGGTTCTGACGGTCGTGCAGCCGGTCGAGGCAAAAGGCCTCCGATGTAGGCGCGGTCGACCACACTGGCCGTGTCCGGCCGGCCTCCTGAAGCGCCAGAACTCGAAAATCGGTGTGCCCGGGAGGATTCGAACCTCCGGCCCCTTGCTTCGTAGACAAGTGCTCTCTCCGCTGAGCTACGGGCACATGACCCCGCGCGGATGTCGGCGTTGACATCTACTCGGCACTGAGGTGCGCGGGGTTGGATGGGTTGGTTCCCTCGGTGAGATTCGAACTCACACTGGACGGCATCTGAGACCGTTGCCTCTCCCGTTGGGCTACGAGGGAATGCGCGTGACAGCGAAAGGGCCGCTCCCGCTGCGATGGTGCGGAGGCGGCCCTGGCGGCTCGTGGGGCGAGGCCGCTAGAAGTCGCTCCGGACGCGCAGGCGGCGGGCGAGGTCGAAGGTGATGAGGGGCTGGTTCAGCTCGGTCACGGGGGCCGCCTTTCCGGTCGTCGTGGTGTGTTGGAACCACGGTAGCAACGGGTTGCGCAGCGGTAAAACGAATTTCGGGACGGGGGAGGGCGGTGGGTCAGAGGGTGATCGGGCCGAGGTCGGCGGCGGTGCGGGCCAGGGCGTGCAGGGCCGGATTGTCGGTGGTGGAGCGCCAGGTCAGGGCGAAATGCAGGGGCGGGGCGTCCGGCATGGGCAGGAAGAC
Source organism: Nocardia sp. NPDC004582 (assembly GCF_053602115.1). NCBI lineage: Bacteria > Bacillati > Actinomycetota > Actinomycetes > Mycobacteriales > Nocardiaceae > Nocardia > Nocardia sp. NPDC004582. The sequence continues at coordinate 24,385 of NZ_JBSGCY010000069.1, forward strand.
GATGCCGGGGGGATTGTTGGAGCGGGCGGCGATTTCGCCGAGCGGGTGCACGCAGCGGCCGGAGGCAACGTGGGTGAGGATCTCGTGGAAGGTCCGGGCGGCGGGGCCGCGGGGGATGCGGCGGCCCGACGGAGTACTGGTGGGGGTCATGGCGGCGGCCCAGTAGTCGGGGGCGTCGGGGCCATAGTCGAGCACCTGGTTGTCGGCCAGGTCTTCGAGGGATGCGGAACCACGCTGTACGAGGGGATGGTCGTCCGGAACGGCCAGGACTCTGCCGCTGATCAGGACCGTCGGCCCGACGGTGACGTCGGGCTCGGAGACCGGCAGCCACAAGACCGCCGCATCGTGCTCGCCCGCCCGCAGCGACGGGAACGCGTCACTGGCGTTGATCTCGCCGAACTGGATGTCGCAGCCCGGATACCGGGCCCGGAAAGCGTCCACGAGGCCGCGCAATTCGTGCCCGGCATGACCGAAGACGCCCAGCCGCACGGTCTTTCCCGCGCCGAGCCCGGCCGCCTCGGCCCGGGCGAGCGCCTGCTGGAGCAGGTCGTGGACCTGCTGCAGGTCTTCGCGCAATCGCCGCCCGACCGGGGTCAACCGGACCCGGCGACTGGTGCGGTCGAACAGTGCGGTGCCGATGCGACGCTCTTGTTTCGCGATCGCCTGGCTGACCCGCGCCTGCGAGACATGGAGTCGCTCCGCCGTCCGCCCGAAGTGCAATTCCTCGGCGAGCGTCAGGAAGATCTCGATGTCCCGCAACTCCATTGATCACCCCAGACTTATCGATCGGTGCACGAACCTTACCTTGTTCGCGTCCTGACCTGCCGCGATGCTGAGTTCATCACCGAAACCGGTTCCCACCACGGAGCCGAAATCGCCTGGAATGAAGGACATCTCATGAACATCGCACTGTGGATCACGGCCGGCCTGCTCGCGGCGGTCGCACTGGTCGCCGGTGTCAACAAGGCCTTCCTGCCGATGGCGAAGCTGGCGGCCGCCCCGGGCGGCGGCTGGGTCACCGACCTGGGCGCCGGATTCGTCCGCACGCTCGGCGGTCTCGAGATCCTGGCCGCGGCCGGACTGATCCTGCCCGCGGTCCTGGGCATCGCGCCGGTGCTGGTCCCGGTCACCGCGGTCGCCTGGATCGCGCTGATGCTCGGTGCGATGTACACCCACGGCCGGCGGGGCGATTATCTGCTCGTCGCGGCGAATCTGGTCTACGTCGCCGTCGCCGCGTTCATCGCCGTGGGTCGCTTCGGGCACTGGTCGTTCGCCTGACCACCGATCCCGCCGCCGCGCCGCCCGCACCCGGCCTGCCTCGCCACGCGATCCGCCCGGTTATCGTTGATTGGTCAGGAATGGGAGAATTGCGGACGTGAGCGTCGCCATCATGAAGTACAGAATTCAGCACGGGGTGCCGGCGGGTGTCGTGGCACCCGTCGGCGGGTAGTTCGATGTCGGACCAGGAAGTGCCGGGGCGGGGATCCCTGCCGGGGCCCGGCGCGAACCGGTTCGATGCCGTGGAACGGCTGCGCGCGAAGCTGGAAGCCATGCGGGCAGGCGAGACCGCCACGCCCAAACAAGACGATTCCAATCTCACCCGCCTGCCGCGCCGCCCGCGGCGCACCACCGACCCGGCTCCCGGCCCGCCGTCCATGCCCTGGAATCCGGCGGGCGGCTCCGCCTACGATCCCGCGCCGACCCGGCCGGTGACCCGCGCGGAACTGCAAGGTGAGACGGGCTGGCTGCCGATCGATCCGGGCCGCGCCCAGCACCCGGCCCCCGCCCCCGAGGCGGGCCGCGGCGACGGCAGCGTCATCGACTTCACCGCGGCGCGGCGGCGTCGAGCCGGTGAGGATGCCCCGGCCACCGGCATCCGGCCCATCGCCAAACCGCGCCGCATCGGATCCGACGGGCCCGAGACGAAGGGTGATCGCGGCTAGAGCCGCTTGAAGACCCAGCGGGCGCGCGGCTCGTCGCCGACATGGCCGAGCAGTGCGATGGGCACGGCCGAGGCGGTATCGCCGTAGAGGGTCAGACTCGGGTCGGACGCCAGGCTGACGCGATGATTGCCCGCGGTCTCACTCACGAACCACAAACCCGTATCGGCCACGCCGCACACCGCCTGCCCCACGGAATAGGTGACCGGGTCGAGCTTGACCGGTTGCAGGCACAACCTGGTCGAGGAATTCAGCAGTTGGAACACCGGACCTGCGGGCCGATAGGTGATCAGCACCGTCTCCCAGCGATTCACGTCCGCGCCATCGTCGACGATCGACTTCGCGCCGGTGGGGGCCGTCACCACCGGGCGCAGCGTGTAGGCCGGCTGCGCCTCCAGGAAGATGCGATACCGGCCCGGGCGTAGTGGCTCGGCAGCGGCGGGGGTGATCGTGACGGCGGCGAGAATCAGGTGAATCACGATCACGAGAACGGCGCGGGCGGACATGACGCGGCTCGATCCTTTCCGGGCAGTGCGCAGGTGGATTCACGCTGCGCACGGGTGAATTCGACACGTCGGCGGCCCGGACACGAACACGGGCCGCCACGCTTTCCTATTCGAGGCCGGTACCCCTCCGGCGTGCCCGATTTGCACCGTCGCGGTTGAAATTTCCGGAAGGCCGGGTGTTGTAGGTTCGACTGCGTGATTCGCGGCGAAGGAGTATCGAACCCATGACGACTGCTCGCACCGAGCGGGTCCGTGCCGAGCAGACCGGCGAGACCATGCAGTTCGTCGCCGACCTGCGCGATATCGCCACACCCGACCCGGGGCTGCGGCAGGTCACCGACCCCGCGGTGGCGGCCGAGCAGATCGGGTGGGAGTTGCGCGATCGGCTACGGGCGGTGCTCGACGCCGCCACCGCCGATCCGGTGGTGCTGCTGTCGGGCGGAGTCGACTCGATCCTGGTCGCCGCGGCCGCCGTCGCCGCCGGTGCGCGCCCGCACGCGATCACCATCGTCTCCGAGGGCGGAACGGACCGGGAGAACGCGGCCGCCGCGGCGCGGGTGCTCGGCCTCACCCACGAGGTCGTCGAGATCGGCGAGCAGGACGTCGTCGACCTGGCCGCACAGGCGATCGACCGCCTCGGCGTACCGGAACTGTGGGAGGTCACCTACGCGGTCCCGCTGCTCGCGGCGCTGCCCGCCCTGGACCGCCGCGGCACGGTCGGTCCGATCCTCACCGGCAGCGGCGCCGACGCGATCGTCGCGGGCGGCAAGCAGTTGCGGCACCCGATCGACTCGCTCGAGGCGGTGGCGGAACTCGACCGGACCATTCGCAAGGAATCGGCGAACAACTTCGTCCACGCGCGCCTGGTGCCGGACTTCTATCCGCGGATCATGGGGGAGTACGCCGACCGGTTCGTGCACGTGTTCCAAACCGTCCGCATGTGGGAGGTCACCGAGACCTTCGCTCCGACAGCCCTTTTCGGCGAACACGACGGAGAACCGGCCGACAAGCTGTGCCTGCGGCTCGCCTGCGAGGCCCTGCTGCCCGACTCGGCGCGGGGACTCGCCTGGGCGAAGAAGTCGGCGATCCAGCGCTCGGCGGGGATCATGGGCGCCCTGGCCACCGCCGCGCGTCGGCGGGCCGCGGCCATGCCCGGCGCGACCGCCTACGGCGACCCGATGACCGAACCGTACGAATCGGTCGCGACCCGGCTGTTCCTGGCGCTGCTCGCCACAGATCGACAAGGGCTCACCGCGGATCGAGAAGGAAAGGGCGTCCGATGACAACCAGCGGAACCTCGGCGGCAGGGATCCCCGACATCGTCGCCGCCGCCGGCCTCACCGACGACGATCTCGCCGATCTCTACGCCTACCCCGACGCCACCGAACCGCGGGTCCGCGCGAACTTCGTGGCGTCCGTGGACGGCGCGATCAGCACGAACGGTTCCTCCAGCGGCCTGACCAGCCCCTTGGATCAGCGCGTCCTGAAACTGTTGCGCAGCCTCGCCGACGTCGTCCTGGTCGGGGCGGCCACCATCCGGGTCGAGGACTACCGGGGCATCCGGATCCCCGAATCCGGTCAGCGGCGCCGCGAATCCCAGGGCCTGGCACCGATTCCGCCGCTGGCGGTGGTCAGCGGCCGCGCCGACATCGACCCGGGCTCACGGCTGCTCACCGACACGATCGTCCCGCCCATCATCCTGACCACGGCCGCGGCACCGGCCGCCGCCAAGCGTGACCTGGCCGCCGCGGGCGCACAGGTCATCGAGCTGGGCTCGGATCGCGTCGAGACCGGCGCCATCATGGACACCCTCCTCGGCCTGGGCATGCGCCGGATCCTGTGTGAGGGCGGCCCGAGCCTGGCGGGCCAGCTGGCGGCCGACGACGTGCTCGACGAACTGTGCGTCACCACCGCACCCGCCGTGGTCTGCGGCGATGCCCGCCGCATCACCCATACCGAGCGCCCGGCGCGGCTGCGGATGGACTGCAAGCACATCATCTTCGATACCGATGGCTTCCAGCTCGCCCGCTGGGTGCGGAAGCCATAGCGCGGGCGTTCCGATGCCAGCCTGATCCGGTTCCGCTCCGGCGCAAGATGATTCGCGTGATCGGGTCCGGACTGCGCTGGCTCTGCGGTGAAATAGGCGGTGGCACACTATATTTGAGATCGGGCACGCGTGTCTCGTGTGCAGTCCGGGCAAGGCGCGATGCCCACAATTCCGTGGGCCCACTGGCCAGGGCGTGTGGTACGGCTCACAGGTCGGTTCCGGGGCGTGTCGCTGCCGGTACTGTCCTGTTTCGTCAAACATGCTGAGCGATCACCATGGGCGATTACCCCCGAGCGGGCCCCGAACCGACGCAGACCGGTCCGGGGCCCACTCGGTCCCGCGCGTCCAGGGGTGACGTGAAATCTGTTGTGTAGCAGCGTGATTGCGCCCGCTGTCCGATTCTGTGGCTATTGTGGACAGATGGTTGCGGAGGCTAAAGAGTTTGTCGTCAGGGCGCGGCACCCACGCGCCGAAGCCGATGTGACCGACCGGATGCTGATCATCGGCCCGCTGCTCGCGGCGGCCGCGATCGTGTGGCACATCTACGCGCTACCGATCGACAATCCCTATTACGGCCTGTTCAGCAACGGCATCGATCTGGACGTCTATCGGGCGGGCGGTGCGGTGATCCGCGCGCGATCGGGCCTCTACGACAGGCCGGTGATATTCGGCATGGAGTTCACCTACACCCCCTTCGCCGCCCTGGCCTTCGTGCCGCTCACCGTCTTGTCTCTGGTCACCGTGAAAGCGCTGTGGTGGACGGCCACCCTCGCGGCGCTCGTCGCCATCGCCGGGCGCTGCCTGCTCGCCCTGGGATACCGGAACACGGTGCGCACGTGGATGTTCGCGCTCCCGCTCGCGGTGGCGTGCACGGTGCTGGAACCGGTGCGCACGACCATCTGGCTGGGGCAGATCAATATCTTCCTGGCCCTGCTGATCATCTGGGATCTGACCGGACCGCGCGGGGCGTCCCTGCGCGGCGCGGGCGTCGGGCTCGCGGCCGGGATCAAACTGACGCCGATCTTCTTCCTCGTATACCTGGCCTGCACCCGTCAATGGCGGGCGCTGGGCGTCGCGTCGGGGACCTTCGCCGCGACCGTCGCCATCGGCTTCCTGCTCCGTCCGCACGAGGCCTGGTCGTACTGGAGTCGCCAGATCGCCGCCCCAGAACGCGTCGGCGCGGTCGATTCCCCGGCCAATCAGTCCGTGAACGGTTTCCTCGCGCAGCTGTTGCGCTTCTTCGATATCGAGCGCTACACGGCGAACCCGTTCGGCATGACCGTGTTCGAGCCGCCGGCCTGGCTCTGGATACTCGTGGTTCTGCCGGTCGCGGTCCTCGGGCTGCTCGCCGCCGTCCTGGCCCATCGCGCGAACCGCGAGCTACTGGCCGTCACCGTGACGGGTATGACCGCCGCCTGCGTCTCCCCGTTCTCCTGGGGACACCACTGGGTGTGGTTCATGCCCTTGGCGATTCTCACCTGGCATTACGCGCGCACCACGACCGTCCGCTGGGCCCCGCTCGCCCCCGTGAGCGTCGTCCTCATCGGATTCAGCTGGTGGTGGACCTTCTCCGACCGTCCGGAGATGGAGGGCGCCCCGCATCCGATCGGCATCGGCCTGTTCATGCTGCCCCGCGCAGACCGGTCGGTGTGGTGGTCGTACCTCACCGTGCCGACCTACGCGGGCTGCTATCCGGCGCTGATGATCGCGGCCAGCGCCGTGATCATCTGGCGCAGCACGTGGTTCAGGGCGCGAACGCGCCCATGGTCGGCAACCATTCGGTGATCCGCTTGTCCTCGAGCAGGCCCTCACGGTTGAACGGGTCGTCCTCGAACAGCTTGGTGACCGCGGCCAGGTCCTCGGCCGAGACCAGGATGAGCGCCCCGGACCCGTCCGCGTAGGGCCCGCTGGTGAGCACGGTGCCCTCGTCGACGAGCGCGTTCAGCCAGGCCCGGTGCTCGGGCCGGTGGATGTCGCGGGCCGGGACGGTGGCCTCGGAGTAGACGTAGTGGACGGCGAAGACGGCCATGGGCACGCTCCTGATCGAAATCGGTGACGGATACGGAAGAGTCAGAGCGTCAACAGCATTCGGGTATTCCCGAGCGTGTTCGGCTTGACGTAGGACAGGTCCAGGAATTCGGCGACACCGGTGTCGTAGGACCGGCACATCTCGGCGTACACCTCCGCCGTCACCGGCGTGCCCTCGATCTCCGCGAATCCGTGCCGGGCGAAGAACTCCACCTCGAAGGTGAGCACGAACAGCCGCCGCAACTCCAGCTCCCGCGCGACCGCGATGAGCTGCTCCACGATCAGCCGGCCCGCGCCGGTGCCCTTGATGTCGGGGTGCACCGCGACCGTGCGCACCTCGCCGAGATCGGCCCACAGCACGTGCAGCGCTCCGCAGCCCAGAATCACCCCGTCGCGTTCGGCGACCCAGAATTCCTGCACCGCCTCGTACAGCGTCACCAGGTTCTTCTCGAGCAGGATGCGGCCGGCGTAGATATCGATGAGGCGTTTGATCTCGGGCACGTCAGAGGTTCGCGCTCGGCGGACGACCGGCGCTTCCGCCGCCTGCCCGCCGATCGAACCGCTGTCTGGTGCCCGTGTTGTCATGGGGTGCACAGTAGTCGGCCCGCGTACCGATAGGCTTGTCGGTGTGTCGCACATCCAGTTCTCCCGCATCCCGGCCTGGTCCGGAAACCGTGGCCGGTCCCACGGCCGGTGGGGGCGCTGGTGACGGTGCAGCGTGACGAGATCGAGGGGCGCTGGGCCGACGCCGGTCCCGCGGTGAGTCCGGGCTTCACGCCGGCCGCTCGCCCGCAGGTCGACCGCCCCGAATCGGTGGCCGTGCATCGGCCGGAGGCGCTGGTCGAGGCGAAGCCGGTGCCGCTGCTGAACATCGCCAATGTGCTCACCATCCTGCGCATCCTGATCGTGCCGCTGTTCCTGGTGGCGCTGTTCGCCGCCGGCGGGCACGACACCACGTGGCGCTGGATCGCGGCGGGCGCGTTCGGCGTCGCCGCCATCACCGATCGCATCGACGGGCAATTGGCCCGCAAATACGGTCTGGTCACCGACTTCGGCAAGCTGGCCGACCCGATCGCGGACAAGGCGCTGATCGGGGCCGCGCTGGTCGGGCTGTCCATGCTGCACGATCTGCCGTGGTGGATCACGCTGGTGATCGTGGCCCGCGAGCTGGGCATCACGCTGCTGCGGCTGGCCGTGGTCCGGCGCGGGGTGATTCCCGCGGGCCGCGGCGGCAAGCTCAAGACCCTGGTCCAGTCGGTCGCGATCGGCGTGCTGCTGCTGCCGCTCTCGGGCGGATTCGCCGCGGCCGGAATGGACTTGATGTACGTGGCCGTGGTGCTGACGGTGGTCACCGGTCTCGATTACGTCGTGCAAGCGGCCCGGCTGTGGTTCGGGTCGCCGGGCGGCAGTCGTGGCGCGTGAGGTCCGGCCCGACATCGACGCCCTGCTGTCGCGAGTAGCGACCGCCGGACCCATCCCGCCCGACCCGCTGGTCACCTCCGCGCCCGCCGGCGACCTGGTCGCGGCCCTGCTCGCGGCCGGTCAGACGGTGGCCACCGCGGAATCGCTGACCGCCGGACTGCTCAGCGCCGCCATCGCGGGAATTCCGGGCGCCAGCGCGGTGTTGCGGGGTGGGCTGATCGTCTACGCCACCGACCTCAAGGCGTCGCTCGGCGGTGTGAGCGCCGACACGCTGACCGTCGATGGTCCGGTGGCCGCGAGCACCGCCGAACAACTCGCCGTCGGCGCACGGGAGCGGTGCGGAGCGGACTGGGGAATCGGACTGACCGGGGTCGCCGGACCCGAACCACAGGACGGCCGACCGGTCGGCACTGTATTTGTTGGTATAGCGGGTCCGGAGTCCACCGAGGTGCTTCGGTTGAAGTTGCCGGGGGACCGGTGGACGATCAGGGTGGGCGCGGTACGCGCCGCGGTCACCGAGCTCGTCCGCTTGGTTCGGGGCGAGTGACGACACCGGGAACGCGCGGCCGACGCCGGACGTTGTCCAGTCAAACGCTGGGTCCGGCGAGACGAGTGTGAGGAGAACGAGATGACGCTGCTGCGAGAAGCCATCGGGGAAAGCCTGCGGCGCGCTCGGGTCGCCCAGAGCCGGACGCTGCGTGAGGTCTCCACCTCCGCGCGAGTGAGCCTGGGGTACCTGTCCGAGGTCGAACGGGGTCGCAAGGAGGCGTCGAGCGAGCTGCTCGCCGCCATCTGCCAGGCCCTGGACGTCCCGCTGGCGCAGGTGCTGTTCGATGTGAGCTCCACCATGGCCGACGCCGACAAGGCCGCCGCGAAGGTGCCCGTCCGGGGTGGCGACGGTGACGTGGCGATGGCCGCGGACGGAACTTTCGGCCCCCGCATCGTGATTCCGGCCCCCAAGTCGGATCGTCTGGTGCTGGTGGCCGCCAAGTGATCGCTGTACTGAGGGGCCGAAAGGGATAAATTCTCTGTAGGCTTCGTCCCGGAGAGGTCGTGCTGTTGCCGAAATCTCCGGAACGACCGTTGCACAGTGGAGATATGGGACAACAGGGGTGCGCGACGGTCGCGCACTACTGTCGCGCTACGGGGCGCGGCACGTCATATGGAGGCGGGATCAATCGATGGCTAATCCGTTCGTGAAGGCCTGGAAGTACCTGATGGCCCTCTTCGACTCGAAGATCGAAGAGCATGCGGATCCGAAGGTTCAGATCCAGCAGGCCATCGAGGAAGCCCAGCGCCAGCATCAGGCCCTGTCGCAGCAGGCCGCGTCGGTGATCGGCAACCAGCGCCAGCTGGAGATGAAGCTCAATCGTCAGCTGGACGAGGTCGAGAAGCTCAATGCCAATGCGCGCCAGGCGGTTATGCTCGCCGACCAGGCCACCGGCGCGGGCGACACCGAGAAGGCGATCCAGTACACCAATGCCGCAGAGGCTTTCGCCGCGCAGCTGGTCACGGCCGAGCAGTCGGTCGAGGACCTGAAGGTGCTGCACGACCAGTCGCTGCAGGCCGCCGCTCAGGCCAAGAAGGCCGTCGAGCAGAACGCCATGCTGCTGCAGCAGAAGGTCGCCGAGCGCACCAAGCTGCTGTCCCAGCTGGAGCAGGCCAAGATGCAGGAGCAGGTCTCGGCCTCGCTGCAGCAGATGGACTCCACCCTCTCCGCGCCCGGCACCACCCCGAGCCTGGACGCCGTCCGCGAGAAGATCGAGCGCCGCTACGCGAACGCCCTGGGTTCGGCCGAGCTGGCCCAGAATTCGGTGCAGGGCCGCATGATGGAGGTCCAGCAGGCCTCGATCCAGATGGCCGGCCACAGCCGCCTCGAGCAGATCCGCGCCTCCATGCGCGGCGACGCCCTGCCCTCGGGCAACAACGCGCAGCAGCAGATCCCGCAGGGCCAGCCCGCCCAGCCGGCGGCGCAGCCGTTCAACAAGGGCCAGGCCGCCCAGCAGTAACTGCTGCGCGGAAAGTAGTACACGATGGGGAGATCGCGGGCCGACCAGAGTCCCGCGACCTCCCCTGTCCGTTTTCTCCGCCGAACCCGGACGAAAACCCCAGACCCCCTCCCCGGCTTCCCCTCTCCCTTCGGTGCACCGGCAAACCCCCAGCCGCCCGCCCAGCCCGAACCCTCCGCGCCCGGAACGGCTTCCGCACCGGCTCCGGCCGGTTTCCCGGCGCCGGAACCCGATCCGGTCGGTCGGACTGCCGCGGCGGGCGCGCCTTTCGATGACCGTTCCGCTGCCCGACCCGCCACCGCGCCTGCGGAACCCGAACCCGCGCAGTCGGTGACGGCGGCCTCGCCGCGCGTGCCCCGGCCGGCGCAAC
>NZ_JBSGCY010000070.1:0-33901 GCF_053602115.1 Nocardia sp. NPDC004582
GGCCGGTGCGCGACACCTGGCTGTCGCGGGCGTACGCGGCCGGTGGGCGACGCTCGCACGCCCCGCTGCTCCCGTTCGCGCCGAGGGCCTTTCGCACCTTGCCCCTCGGCGACTCCTACGACGCGGTCGTGGTGAGCCATCACGCCTTCGCGACCCAGGCCGCCTTCGCCACCACCGCGCCGGTGATCGCCTACGTGCACAGCCCGGCCCGCTGGGCCTGGGACCCCGCGTTCCGGGCCCGGGAGGCGGGCGGACGGGCCGGGCAGGCCGTGCTGACCGGACTGGGCGCGCTGGCCCGGCGCAATGAATTGCGGGCCGCCCCTCGGCTCGCGCACGTGGTCGCCAATTCCCGGGCGGTCGCCGATCGGGTCCGCGACTGGTGGGGGCTGCCCGCCTCGGTGGTGAATCCGCCGGTGCGCGTTGCCCGTTTCGCCCCGGATCCGAGTATCGAGCGCGAGGACTTCTTCCTCTTCGCGGGTCGCCTGGTCCCCTACAAGCGACCCGATCTGGCCATCGCCGCGGCCCGGCGGGCGGGGGTGCGCCTGGTCATCCTCGGCGGTGGGCGCTATCGCCAGCAGCTCGAGGCGATGGCGGGCCCGGAGACCACCTTCCTGGGCGCGGCCTCCGACGACGTGCTGCTCGACATGTACCGGCGCTGCCGCGCGCTGCTCATGCCGGGCGTGGAGGATTTCGGCATCGTCCCGGTGGAGGCCATGGCCTGCGGCGCGCCGGTGCTCGCGGTCGGGGCGGGCGGCGCGCTGGACACCGTGGTTCCGGGCGTCTCCGGCGAGCACGTACCGGCCGGGACCGACGCGGAGGTGACCGACGGATTCGCCCGGGCCATGCGCGATTTCGATCCGGCCGCCTATCGCGCCGACACCATCCGCGCGCATGCCGCCACCTTCTCCCCCGAGGCGTTCCGAACCCGAATCGCCGACATTGTGTCGCGTAATTCCCGCTGACCGACTATTCATGGATCTGCAATAGCCATCGCGCTCGATCAGCGTCAGCGGCGGCGTCATCATGGTCCAGGAGTAGCCAACATGCCCACCGTCCCCCTCGTCGATGCCCACATGCACCTGTGGGACACCAGCGCACACGCCTGGTACCCGAGTTTGGCGAGGTTCGTCGATGCCGGAAAACCCGAGATCGCGCAGAACTTTCTACCGGCCGACTTCGATCGCGGCCTCGGCGGCATCGCGGTGGACGCGCTGGTGCACGTGTCGGCGACCACCGCGCCGCACGCGTACCTGGCCGAAACCCGGTGGGCCGACGGCCTCGCCGACGCCGACCCACGCCCGTTCGCCCTGGTCGGCGGCATCGACCCGACGCTGCCCACCGACGAGCTGATCGACCACCTCGACCAGCAGGCCCGCACCCCGCGCCTGCGCGGCATCCGGGCCTTCGCCGGGCTGTCGCCGAACACGCCCGCCGCGGACGCCATCGCGGGCTGGCTGCAGGAACACGACGCGGTCTTCGACCTGGTCGCCCAGCCCGGCGAGATCCTGGACTGGATCGACTTCCTGGCGGGCTACCCCGACCTGCGCGTGGTGCTCGAACACCTGGGCTTCCCGCAGGGCCGCTCCGCCGAGGCCCGCACCGCCTGGCACAACGCGATCTCCCTGGCCGCCAAGGAGACCCAGTGGCTGTGCAAGCTGTCCGGGTTCGGACTGATCTGCCGCGACCTGTCCTGGCCGACGGTCGAGTACTGGCTGGAATCGAGTGTGGCGCTGTGGGGCTGGCGGCGGCTGATGTTCGCCTCCAACATGCCGGTGGACTCGATGGCGGGGACCTACAGCGAGCTGGTCGCCACCATCGATCAGGCCGTCACCACCGATGCCACCGAGCAGGAGGCGGAGTACTTCTACCGCACCAACGCCCTGGACACCTACCGGCCGCAATAGCCCCGGCACCGACGGGGCGGCGACGCATCGCCGCCCCGTCGGCCGCTATGTCCTGTACCGGAACAGGATCCGCCCGCGGGTGAGGTCGTAGGGGCTCAGCTCGACCAGCACCCGGTCCTCGGGCAGGATCTTGATGTAGTTCTTCCGGATCTTGCCGCTGATATGCGCCAGGACCCGATGCCCATTGGGCAGTTCCACCGTGAACGTGGCATCGCGCAGGCATTCGACCACGGTGCCCTGGATCTCGATGCCCTTGCTCTTCCTGCCGGGATTCGTCATCGCAGCACCAGTTCCAGGTTGCCGCCGACCCGGCGCGCGCCGACGCTGTCGAACAGCGCCAGCGCGGCCGTATTGGACTCGTTCACTTCGGCTGTCGCGGTGGGTATTCCCCGATCGTGCAGGGCGCCCAGCGCCTGGGACAGCATGGCCCGGCCGATGCCGCGACGCCGGGCGTCGGCCCGCACCGCGATCAGTCCGATGCGCGGCAAGCGCGTCACCTGGACCAGGCGCAGCAGTCCGACATAGTGATCGGCCCGCGCCGCGGCCACGTACAGCCGCGGATCCACCACGGTGTCGCCGCCGGGCCCGCGCAGGATCTCGGCGGGCATCTCCTGCCAGCCGATCGTCGATTCGATCTCGTCGCGGATGACCTGGTCCACGGTGCGCAGCGGTTCTTCCACCGCGCTGCCCGCGGGCACCACCGTGATGTCCGGGGGCGGCGTCACGGCCCCCAGTCCGGTGGTCGCGGGATCGGTGGGCACGAGGTACTCCCGCTCCCGCCTCCGGGTCGCGAAACCCGCTCGCCCCCAACAGGACAGCAGTCCGCCGTCGGTCTCGTCGACCACGGTGTGCAGTGGCCGTCGCAGGGTGGCGACCAGGGCCGCCGCGAGCTGCTCGAAGACGGCGTCGTGCCACGCGTCGATACTGACGAAGAGCCGCCCATCGGGCCGTCGGGATACTTCGCCGCGCCCGACCACCAGGTCGTTCTCCACGGCTTCCCACCGCGTCAACGCGACCCGGCGGATATCTACAGAATTAGTGTTCATCGGTCGTCACCTTTCGGGATTTGCCTACTGAGACAGGCGCTCCCGGCGACGACTAGTTCGTTCGCCCATCCGCGACCACGAGGGGGAGCCCCCACATCGGTACTGTCCGCACGGGTCTCACCTCCTCGCCTGATGTCACGGTGCCGAGCACGCTAACAGGCCAGTTCCCCACCTGCCCACCGATTTTTCTACCTGCGGTTTTGCCGACCGCGGACCAGTGAATTGCCAGAATCGGCCACGCGGTCGATCGGCGGCGGATACGTTGGCCGAAATGTCCAGTTCGGTCGGGTGATGGTGGTCGCTATGGCGTGTCGTGGGTGGGGTGTGCGCAATGCCGGTGTCGCGGCGTCGGTCGCGGTCGCGGCCGCGATGACGGTCGGCGGTCCGGCGGGTACGGCCGGAGCCGAGACGCCGGGATGCGATGCGCCGCGGTGGGTGAGCGGATGGATGGCCGCGCCCTCGGACGCCTTCGGGGCGGTGGATCCGTCGATGGTGCCGCAGGCACACGTGGGCGGACAGACGTTCCGGCTGGTCGCGACACCGCACCTGGGCGGGTCCGTGCTGCGGATTCATCTGAGCAACCAGAATCGGCCGGTGCCGGTCGAATTCGCGCACGTCACCATTGCCGAGCAGGCCGCGGGGGCGGCGATCCGGGCCGAGACGCTGCGGGAGGTGAGCTTCGACGCGAGCTCGCGCGTCACCGTGCCGGCGGGCGGCGAGGTGGTCAGCGATCCGATCGAGTTGTCGTTCGAGGCTTTTCGACCGCTGGCGGTGAGCATGTACGCGCCGGGGCTGGCGGTGCTGCCGACCGAGCACTTCAACGCCAACGCCACCAGCTACTACAGCCTGCCCCTCACCGGTGACTCGACCGACGACCCGTCCGGCGCGGCCCTGCCGCTGCCGACCACCTCGATGCCGTTCCTGTCGGGCCTCGACGTGCAGGCGCCCGGCACCACCTCGACCATTGTCGCGTTCGGGGATTCGATCACCGACGGCTACGTCGGTGCCACCTACCTCAGCGTGCCGCAGGACCCGAGCGTGGTGGACCGCAATGTCCGCTACCCCGATTTCCTGCAACGCCGCATCGACCAGGCGGGCCTGCCGTTCACCGTGGTCGACGCGGGGATCAGCGGAAACCGGGTCACCCGGGACGGATTGATCCCGCAGTTCGGCCCGGCGGGCGTGACCCGGGTGCAGCGCGACGCCATCGCCAAGGCCGGGGTCACCGACGTCATCGTCCTCGAGGGCATCAACGATCTCGGCGTCCCGATCGGCGTCGACTTCGACCAGCTGGTCGCGGGCTACACCGATCTGATCGCGCAGCTGCACGCCGCCGGGCTGGCGGTCCATCTCGGCACGATCATGCCCGCCGGCAACGCGCTCTCCGACGGCATCGCCACCCTGCCCCTCGCCGGGCCGGTGCGGCAGCGGGTCAATGCGTGGATCCGCACCCAGACCCTGTCGGACAGCGTCATCGATTTCGACGCCGCCCTGCGCGATCCCACCAACCCCGACGTCCTCGCGCCTCCCTACGCCGGGGCCGACAATCTGCACCCCAACCCGGCCGGGTACCAGGCCATGGCCGAGGCCATCGATCTGAGCGTCTTCCGCGGCCGCTGCCGCTGACCCCCGCACGCCGCGCTCCCGTGTGACTCGAATCATGACGGGACGGCGGTCGTTCCCCGGTCACGGCAAGTGTGACTCTTGTCGGCTTCACTCCGTGGTAGACCGATCGTCATACTGAACTCGGTACTTACTGATCAGTAACACCGAGGAAAGGTGGAGGTCGATGAATCGCCGTCGAGTGGCAATCGGGATTGTTGTCACCGGTATCGCGTTGAGCGCGCCGCTGCTGGGCGCGGGCTCCGCGGGAGCGACTCCGGTGAGCGGGGGCTGCCATTCCGGCGACCGCATGCCGACCTCCGATCCGCACACCTACGACTCGTGCATCGAGGGCGAGTGGGGCAACCTCCGCCAGTGTCCGCCCTTCACCGTCGTCGCCCAGGCGGTCGACGGGGACGTCCGCTGCGTCAACGAGTGACCGCACGCGGGTCGACACGTGACCGCAAATAGCTCGCAATCCAAACAAGTGAGCGCCCGCTCAGGACATTTGACCAGTTGCCCGTGAATTGCCGAGTGCGCCCCTGAGTTACATCAAACCCGTTGTCACACATACCAACTCGAATAGCCCTGAGGTGACCAGTCACACAGGGCTCGCCGAGCCATTCAGGTTGAACGCCACACCGCCGGACCGTAAAGTTACCGGCTAGTTAGGCACGACGGTGTTCCTACCTCGGCCCGACATTCTGCTAGGGGGCCACTCACACAACGTCCGCATCCACCGGCGCATGTCGGACGAACCCCGTTGGGTATCAACAGGTTCGTAATCAAGGAGGGGACGATGACTTCCTACATCGTCACGGGCGGAACCGGATTTCTCGGCCGGCGGCTCATCGCCGGACTGCTGGAACGCGACCCGGAAGCCGTGGTCCACGCGCTGACGCGGGAGGCCTCGGTGGCCAAGCTGCGCGAGATGGCGGCGGGCTGGGGCGCCGAAGACCGGGTGTTCCCGCTGGTCGGCGACCTGACCGCGCCCGGCCTGGGACTGATCGACGACGCGCCCCGCGCCGACCACGTGATCCACCTCGGCGCGGTCTACGACATGACCGCCGACGCCGAGGTCACCTACGCCGCCAATGTGGCGGGCACCGCCTCGGTGATCGCGCTGGCCCGTGAGCTGGGCGCGGTCCTGCACCACGTGTCCTCGGTCGCGGTCGCGGGCGACCACCGCGGCAAGTTCTTCGAGGACGACTTCGATCTGGGCCAGGGTCTGCATTCGCCCTACCACCGCACCAAGTTCGAGGCCGAGAAGCTGGTGCGCGAGGCCGCGGATCTGCGCTGGCGGGTGTACCGCCCGGCCATCGTGGTCGGCGACTCCCGCACCGGTGAGATGGACAAGATCGACGGGCCGTACTACTTCTTCCCCGCCATCGCCGGACTGGGCGCGCTGCCCTCGGAACTGCCGATACCGATCCCGGATCTGGGCTCCACCAATATCGTTCCGGTCGACTACGTGGTCGCGGCCATGCTCGAGCTGATCGCCAAGCCGGGCCTGATCGGCCGCACCTTCCACCTCACCAACCCGCGACCGCAGCCGTTCACCGAGATCTACAACGCGCTGGCCCGCGCGGCCGGGGCCCCCACCGCGATCGGTGCCGTGCCGGGCTCGCAGACCGCGCTGCACGCCTTGGGCGGACTGCCGGGCGTGCCCGCGGTGCGCGATTTCCTGTTGCAGCGCTTCGGCATTCCCGCCGAGGTCGCCCCGCACACCGCGTTCGAGTCGACCTTCGTCTCCGAGTCGACCCGGGCGCACCTGCGCGGCGCCGGCATCGAGGTCCCGGCCTTCGACGACTACGCCGAGACGTTGTGGTCGTACTGGCGTACCCACCTCGACCCGGACCGCGCCCGCCGCCACGACGGCGGCCTCGACGGCCGGATCGTGCTGATCACCGGTGCGTCCAGCGGCATCGGCCTGGCCACCGCGCACGCCGTGGCCAAGCGCGGCGCGACCGTGCTCATGGTGGCGCGCACCGAGGAGGATCTCGAGGCCGCCGCCGTCGCGGTGCGGGCCGACAGCGGTGCGGCGCAGGCCTACGTCTGCGACATCACCGACGAGAAGTCGGTGGAGCTGCTGGTCAAGCAGGTGCTCGCCGACCACGGGCACGTCGACTACGTGGTCAACAATGCCGGGCGTTCGATCCGCCGCTCGGTGCTCAACTCCACCGACCGCATGCACGACTTCGAGCGGACCATGGCGGTCAACTACTTCGGCGCGGTGCGGCTCATCCTGGCGCTGCTGCCGTCCATGCGGGAACGCCGGTTCGGGCACTTCGTCAACATCTCCTCGATCGCGGTGCAGACCAAGGTGCCGCGCTTCGCCGCGTACGTGGCCAGCAAGTCGGCGCTGGACAACTTCAGCGAGATCGCCGCGGTCGAGAACGCCGACGCCGGTATCACCTTCACCTCGGTGCGCATGCCGCTGGTGCGGACCGCCATGATCGCGCCGACCGATCTGTACAAGTCGATTCCGGTGCACAGCCCGGATCAGGCCGCCGACATCGTGGTGCGGGCGCTCGAACACCGGCCCAGCCGCATCGACACCCCGATCGGCACCTTCGCGCAGTTCGTGGACACGGTCATGCCGTCGGTGAAACGCGCCATCCTGCACCAGGGTTACCGGATGTTCGGCGAGTCCAAGGCGGCGCGCTCGCAGCCGGGCGCGCACCCGGCACCGGCGGTGGACGCCGAGAACACCGCGGCCGACGGCGGCACCGCGGAGGGCTCGCGCAGCCCCTTACTGGCGCTGGCCCCGATCGTGCAGCCGCTCATGGGCCTGCCCGCTCCGGCCGCCCGGATCACCAACCGGATTCCCGGCCTGAACTGGTGAACACCATGTCCGGCAACGGCATTCGGGCCCGCTCGGCGACGTAGCGGCGCCACACGGAGTTCGGCCCGGTGCGGGGACGGCGCACCGGGCCGACTCGCGAACCGCGGGTACCCGGGCCCCGGCTCCGGGGTCTCGCGGGCGGGTCCGCCGAGACCGCCCGGGAGCCGGGCCCTTCCCCTCCCCGGGGTCAGAGGTGGTCCGCGGCGAAATTGGCCGCGGCCACCAGATCACTGCCGTAGGCGACGTGCGCGTTGGCATTGAGGCCGGAGCCGCACACCGGGTCGCCGCCGACGCACCAGTCCCCCGTGCGGGACAGGAACTCGCCGGGCACATTCCAGCCCAGGCCGCGCACGGGATCGCCGAAGAGCAGGACCGCCGCGACCCGGTCGCCGAGGTAATCCGGCAGCTGGACGCGGCCCGGATACCAGGACACCACGCCGGTGCCCAGCGCGGCCTGCACGACCGCCGCCCCCTGCGAGTAGCCGACCAGGACGAACTGCTGTCCGGGGCACGCGACGGCCCGAACGGTCAAGTGCCGCACCAGGTCCGCGCTGCCCGCGCCGACGTCGAAGCTGTAGTCGGCGGGGTAGTTCACGCGGTACGCGGACACCGAGACGGGTAGCCGGTCCTGTAGGACGCCGAAGAGCGGGTCGCCGATCTGATCGCCGAGCCAGCCGGGTTCGCCGGTGCCCCTGGCCACTACGACGTCCACATCGGCGCAACTCTGCGCGTGGGACCTCGGTTGTGGAACGAACACGGTCGCGATCGTCAGCATGATCGCGAAACCCCATGCCGTACGCCATCTTCCAGGAAGCAGCACCTTCCGGTCGCCCATCGTCCTCACCTCTCACGACGTTGTGAGAAGTCCGGTGACTCTTGTCATTGACTAGAGAACGATCACCGGACCATGTGACCCAAGGTAGGAACGACCCGGAAGCGCGGCAACGAATTCCACTGGAGAGACACCTGATTGGTACCCAACCGTTTCATCATGAAACTTGTTATCTACGTGCAACTTTGGGGCAACAAAACGGCGTCGGACCGGATCCGGAGGGCACCGCGAACCGCACGCAAAATACAACGAGTTCTCATAGTGTGGTGGCATGGAACGACTTACCGGACTCGACGCCAGCTTCCTCTATCTCGAAACAGACACCCAACTGCTGCACGTCTGCGCATTGCTGATACTCGACCCCGCCGCCGACGGGGTCGAGTACGAGCACGAGGCGTTCAAGGCCGAACTCGGCCGGCGGCTGCACCTCATCCCGGCCATGACGCGGCGGCTGCACGCCGTCCCGTTCAACCTCGATCATCCGGTCTGGGTGCGGGATTCGACCTTCGACCTCGACTACCATGTGCGAAGGCTGGCGCTGCCCAGCGGAGCCGGGGACCGCGGCCTGGCCGAACTGGCCGCCGACATCGCCGGACGCCCCCTCGACCGCTCCCGCCCGCTGTGGGAGATGTGGGTGGTGGAGGGGCTGCCGCACGGCAGGGTGGCGGTGGTCTCCAAGTACCACCACGCCATCGTGGACGGCATCACCGGCACCAATATGATGATGCACCTGTGCGATATGGAGCCGGGCGTGACCTACACCCCGCCCACCGCGGATATCACCACCGAGGCCGAACCCACCGATCTGCAGCTCGCCGGGGAGGCGCTGCTGAATCTCCCCGGGCGGCTGGGCATGGTCGGCATGGTGCCCAAGACGGTCGGCATTCTGGGCGGGCTGGTGCAGCGGCGGCGCGAATCCGGCAGCCGCGGTATGCCTTTGCCGTTCACCGCGCCCCGCACGCCGTTCAATCGGGCAATCACCCAGCATCGGGCCATCTCCTTCGAACAGACCGAGTTGTCGGATATCAAGGAGATAAAGACCGCCTTCGGGGTGAAGGTCAACGACGTGGTGCTGGCCATCGTCGGCGGCGCGCTGCGCAGCTACCTCGAACTGCACGACGAACTGCCCGAAACCTCGCTCATCGCCTCGGTTCCGGTGTCCACCCACGACACCTCACGCCACGAGGAGGGCACCAACAAGGTGTCGACCATCTTCGCCCGGCTCTACACCGAGATCGAGGATCCGGTCGCCCGGGTGCTGGCCATCGCCGAGGACAATCGCGGGGCCAAGGAGGAGCACCACCTGATCGGCGCGGACTTCCTCCAGGATTGGGGAAAGTACGCCCCGCCCAACACCTTCCAGCTCGCCGCGCGCGCGTACTCCTCGTTCAAGCTGGCCGATCACCACCCGGTGGTGCACAACCTGGTGATCTCGAATGTGCCCGGGCCCAACTTCCCGATGTACTTCCTCGGGGTGCGGGTGTCGTCGATGTATCCGTTCGGACCGGTGTTCCACGGCGCGGGCCTGACCGCCACCGTGATCTCCAACAACGGCCACCTGGACTTCGGCTTCATCGCCTGCCAGGAACTGGTCCCCGATGTGGACAAGATCGCCGACGCCGTCCCCGAGGTGATCACCGCGCTGCTCAAGGCCGCGCGCGAGCAGGGCTGAGCCCGAACCGAGTGGCTACTGTCTAGAGCCGCTCCGCCACCGACTGCACGGCCTCGAGGAACACCGGGACAAAGACGTCCGCCTCGAGTGCGCAGGCCGCGTGGCCCGCCTTGGCGAGGAAGATCTCCGCTCCCGGAATCGCCTTCGCCATCTCCAGCTGACGGAACACGGGCAGCGCCCGATCCCGCGTGGTGATCACCACCGCCGTCGGCATCTTCAACGTCGGCAGCCATTCCGACGCATCGAATCGCCCCAGCACCGCGAGCGCCTGCGCGAGCGCCCAGCCGCTGGTGGCCCGCAGTTCCGCCATCGCCCAGCGATCCATCCGGCCCACCGGCCACGAGGACTCCGGCAGCGTGGGCAGTTTGTCGCGGCGCAGCTCCGCGCGGCGGAACGACCATTCCGAGAACAGGGCCGCCGTCGCCGACCAGCCCCGATGGAAGGCGCGCTCGCGCCATTTCTCCTGGAAGCGGTAGGTGGTCGCGGCCAGCACCAGCCCGCCGACCCGATCCGGGTGCCGGTGCGCGGCCAGCTGGGCCACCACGCCGCCCATGGAGTAGCCCGCCAGGATCGGGCGCTCGACGCCCACGGCGTCGGCGACCGCGATCACGTCGTCGGCCAGATCGTCGAGATCGAAACGCTCGGAACGGATTCCGTGGCCGTGCCAGCGCTGATCGAACAGGACCACCCGGTAGCGGGCGTTCAGCTCACGCAGCGACGGGAACCAGTTGAGCATGGCGGTGGTCGCCATGCCGTGCAGCAGCAGGACCGTCGGCGCGTCCGCGGCCGGGCCCGGCAGGTCCACCACGTAGGTGCTGCCACGGCCGGGCAGCTCCACCATCGCACCCTGCGGCACCTCGGTCAGCCGGGAGATGCGCGGTGACAGGCGGCGGCCGCGGCGCGGTGCCGCGGGCGTGGTCTGATCCAAGCTGGGGTTCGTCATCGAGGGCCTCCCGGCACACCGTCGCGGCGGTCGAACTGGAACACGTTTCACTCGATGATGCCATACCGCGGGCACGGCGGCCGGTTACGGCATGCAGGGCGCGGGGGCGGTGACCACCGTGGTCACCACCACCGGGGACGCGGGCGGAGGCGGGGCGGCGGACGGCTCGGCGGGGATGTCGTAGAGGCGAATTCCGGTGCGGCGCAACTGCCCCGGCTCGATCGCGACCCCCGGGACATACGCGACATGACCGTAGATGTCGGTCACCTGGGCGGTGAACGGGCCCCGGCCCATGCCCGACGCGGTCCAGTAGTTGTCGTAACCGCGGCGCATCGGGCGGTAGTCGCCGCCGGAATCCGGGCGCAAGGACACTTGCGCGAGGGGATTGCCGGTGCCGGAGAACAGGATTCCGATCCAGCTGGTCGACGAGCTCTGCTGGACGCGGTAGAAGAGTTCCGGGGCCGGATTCGGGTCGCGGACGCGGCTGATCCGCACCGGCGCCACACCGTCGACGGAGTTGGCGATCGCGTCGAAAGCCGAACGGCTCAAATCGTATTGGTCCGGGCCGCAGCCGGGGCAGCGATCGACGACCTGGGCGCGCACACTGCCGAGCGGGCCGTCGATATCGACGTAGGAGCCGCAGGGGGCGGACCCCTCGTAGCGGTCGGTCGGCACCCCGACGTAATAGCCGTCCAGCGGCAGGTCCGGCAGCGAGCAGGCGACGCCCTGACCGAAGGCGTAGAACCGGGCCTCGCCCCGTTCCTGCGGCGGTTGCGCGTCCACAGGGTGAATCTGCTGCGGAGTAACCGAACTCGGCGCGGGTGCCGCGGGCAGCGTGCGGACCGTGGTCGTCGGCGCGGCCGTACTGCAGCTCAGCGACTGCGGTCTGATCCACCACGTGGCCAGTCCCACCACCACCGCTCCCACCAGAATCGTCCACAACCACGGCCTGCCAGGATGGACCTCTTCGTGTCCGGTGCGGTGCATGGCCGGTCCCCAACCCTCCGAATTGTGTTTGCTGACACGATGCTGCACTCCCCATCAGGAAAGCAGCCGGGGCCCTGACGCCGAGGTCGAATGGCGATTTCGGAGTGAAAAGCGCGGCGTGTTCGCGGTGTGTCCGCGAGGTAGAACCCGGGGCTCGGCCCGTACGTATGTCCGGATGTCCACATCTCCGATGTCCGCACACCCGGGGAGAGATCGCCATGGCCCAGCTCGCGCCCTTCTACCGGCAGGTCCAGGCTCACTACGACCTGTCCGACGACTTCTACGCGCTGTTCCTCGACCCCTCCATGACCTACAGCTGTGCCTACTTCGAACGCCCGGGCCTGACCCTGGAGGAAGCGCAACTGGCAAAGATCGATCTGGCGCTCGGCAAGCTGGGGCTCGAACCCGGCATGACCCTGCTCGACGTCGGCTGCGGATGGGGCTCGACCATGATTCGCGCCGTGCTCACCTACGGCGTGCGCGTCATCGGACTCACCTTGAGCCGCAACCAATTCGAGTACGTCCGCGCCGAACTCCGCGATCTGGGCATCTCCGAAGCCGAAGTGCGCCTGCAAGGTTGGGAGGAATTCGACGGGACCGCAGACCGCATCGTCAGCATCGGCGCCTTCGAACACTTCCGCAAGCAGCGCTACCCCGAGTTCTTCACCCGCTGCCACCGGATGCTCCCGCCCGGTGGCCGCATGCTGCTGCACACCATCATCGGCCACACCCTCGCGGACCTGCGCGCCGCCGAGATCCCGGTGACCCGCGAAGACGCGCTCTTCCACATCTTCGTCAAACGTGAGATCTTCCCCGGCGGCCAGCTCCCCCAACCCGACACGGTCCCCCACGAGGCCGAAGCCGTCGGCTTCCGCACCACCCGCATCCAATCCCTGCGCCCCCACTACGCCAGGACCCTCGACCTGTGGGCCGCCGCCCTGGAGGCCCACCACGCCGAAGCCGTCCAACTGACCTCCGAGGAGGTCTACCAGCGCTATCGGAAGTACCTCACCGGCTGCGCCCGCTACTTCCGCGCCGGCCACCTCGACGTCACGCAGTTCACACTGCAGAAGTAGACCTCACTCCGGATATCCCCGCGCCGCTTCGCCGACGGCGCGCGCCGAACTGCGCTCGATCTTGACCGTTGCATGGTGAACATGTTTGGCTATCACCGCCATTCGTTCACGGGGAGATCAAATGCGCTTGTCCGCAGTGACTTTCATCCATCGACTGATAGCCGTACTAGCGACACTGGTGGGAATCCTTGCCACCCTTGTCATTCCATCGCAGATCGCCTACGCCGAACCGCTCGACTGCACGGCCGTGGCCGCGCGGATCGAAGCGCACAACCAGGCCGCGACCGTCCACAACGCGAATCCGCCGGATTCGAGCAACCAGGCCGCGGTCGCGGCGTACAACGCCGAAGCCGAGCGGGGCAACGCGGAGATTCCGGAGTTGGAGGCCCTCGCCGATCAGTGCCGCCAGCAGGGGGTCGATGTTCCGCAGGTCGGTGCGGCGCCGCAGGGCGGCGAGCCGGACGCCTGCCCGGCGGCGCTGGTCGTTCCGATCGGTCAGCCGGGTCCCGCACAGGACATCGCCGCGTGCCCGCCGTCGGCCGCGCAGCCGCCACCGCCGCCGGCCAATCGCCGCAAGCTCCGTCCGGCGGTGCCGTCGAACGTGCTGCCGCCGATCAGCCGGGTCCTGCCGGGCGCGCCGAAGGCGCCCTACCAGCCGGCCCAGCTGACCGGAACGCGCCTGGATCCGCCGACCACGACGCTGCCCGCCTCCTTCGCCGCCAATCCGGCGCTGAAAACCGTTCCGGGATATCAGCTTCCGGCACCGGGCCAGGCCAACCCGAGCGCGGCCGCCCCGAACATCTCCGAGACCGCCGCGAACTTCCTGCCCTACGCGATGCAGTATCTGTCCCAGGGCGTGCCGTTGCCGGTCGGCAGCTACGGGCTGCCCACCGTGGATGGTTACGAAGCGGCGGCCAACAGCACCCCCGTCCTGGACGTGCACGCCGGCGGCGGACTCATCGCCTACGGCCCGATGGACGACGTCTACGGTCCCAGCGGCGTCTACATGCGGCTGGTTCCCGGCATGCAGGACAAGGGATCCGACGCCACCCGCGCGCTCCTGGGCGACAATGTGCCCCTGGACTACGACGCCGGCCATCTCGCCGGGGCCACCAGCGGTGGTTCCGGCCGCATCCCGCAGAACCTCATCCCCGAGAACTTCCACAACAATCGGGGCGTGAAAGCCCAGTGGGACAAGCTGATCACCAGTGTCGCCGAGGGCACCAATCCCGACGTGGATCAGCAGGTCGTGCACGCGCTGGCCATCCCGGTGTGGGGCATGCCCGGTGAGCCGCCGACGGCGGTGCTGCTGTTCGCGTGGGGCGAGAAGGGCTGGAATCTGCCGCCTATCATCATCGACAACTCCATCTGATCGCACAGAACAGGACGAGCCATGACCGCCATCGACGACCTGCGGAGCCTGCTGCCGGTGCCCCCGAGCGTGTCACGCCCCGCGATCGACTGGGTGGCGGTCGAACACCGCCTCGGGATCCCGCTACCCGAGGACTACCGGCAGCTGGCGGGCAGCTACGGAGAGTCGGAGTTCTCCTCGATCGTGCGGCTCAGCGTGCCCGACGCCACCTCCCCCTCGGCTGATCTGGAGTGGTGGATCAAGGATGCGCGCGAACGCCTGGAGAACCCCGACCTCCCCCTCGAATGCGACGACATCCCAGCCGGATTCGCCCTGAACCCCGCAGCACTGACCGCGTGGGGCAGGCTGGCCGACGGCGGCTACTGCCTCTGGGATTCGAGCGACGCCGACCCGAACACCTGGCCCGTCGTGATCGGCAGCAAAACCCACACCCGTTGGGGCTTCTACCGCGGCACCGCCACCCAATTCCTCACCGCCCTGCTCACCGAATCACTGCCCGCCGGTCGCCTCTTCGACGAATTCGCGGACATGGTCGATGAATTCGGCGCGTACTGCGACTTCTACCACGAGGGCCGCAAGATCGAACGCGTCACCGCCGCCTAACGCGGCCGCCTCGACGCCATGCGGTTCACGCTGCCGAAGCAGACCGTCCGCGCGAATGCCCCTGCCCCACACCATTATCCGAGAATAGGTGCGCTCGCGGGCCAGCACATCCACGGTCGGGCGGAGTTCATCGACCTACCGTGGTAGGAGGATCCGGGTGGGCGAAGGCGGTGCGGAGGAAGGTGACGAGTTGGGTGCGGACTCGGGCTTGGGTGAGGGCGTCGGTGCCGGCGCGGAGGGCCGAGAGGAGGGCGGAGACGAGGAGGGAGAGGAGGACTTCGCCGGCTATGTCGGGGTCGAGGGTGGGGTCGAGGAAGCCGTGGGTGATGCCTTGGCGGATGGCGGCGACCGATTCGGTGGCGTAGGCACGGGCGTTGTGGAGGCAGCGGGACAGGACGGCGTCGTCGATCGAGGAGGCTTCCAGGAGAAAGAAATTCACCAGGCCGGGTTCGGTGGCCACCAGGTCGTAGCAGCCGTCGATGACGCCGGCGTAGCGGGCGCAGAAGGCGTCGAGGGTGGTGGGAGGCTGGGCGGCTTCGGGACCCAGCAGGAAGTCGCGGATGTGGTGGAAGCTGTGGTCGATGACCGCGTCGAGGATGGCGCGTTTGTTGGGGAAATAGTTGTAGAAGGTGCCGTGGCTGACGCCGGCGGAGGCGGTGATGTCATCGACGCCGATGGCGCGGAAGCCTCGGGTGATCACCAAATCGTAGGCGGCGGAGATCAGTTCGGCGCGGCGGCGGCCGGCTCGGTCCCGACGGTCGGGGGCCGCGCGATCGGGGGCGGCGGTCATGGGGGCGGACTCGGCGGGGAGGCGGGGCGCAGGGGGCGCAAGGTGCGGTCGAGGAAGGCGAAGACCGCGGTCATGCCGCGGTCGCGGATGGCCGGATTGCCCGCGCCCAGCAGTTCCCGCAGCACCCACGGGCCGACCAGGGTGGGGATGGTGTGGCCCAGCACTTCCGGATCGATGTCGGGACGGATCCATCCTGCCTCCAGGCCACGGGTGAGTTCGGCGGCGATCAGGGAGGCGGTGAGGGCCTCCAGGCCGAGCAGGCGGTGCGCCAGTTCGGGATCGATGGCGCCGGCCTCCACCACCAGCAGCCGCAACACCCGCGGCTCGCGTTCGAGCAGGTCGTAGAGGCGGGCCACCGCGGCGCGGACCGCCGCCACCAGCTCGTCCACGGTATCGGCCGCGCCGAACACGGTGTGCAGTTCCATGGCGTCGGTCACCTTCTCGATGCCGAGATCGATGACGTGGTCCAGGATTTCGCGTTTGCTGCCGAAGTACCGGTAGACGGTGCCCTGGCCGATGCCGGCGCGCGCGGCCACCTCGGAGATGGCGGTGGCCTCGTAGCCGTGCGCGGTGAACACCTCGTAGGCGGCTTGGATGATCTCCCGGCGGCGGCGCGCGGGCAGTTCACGCTGCGGCGGGCGGCCGATACGTCCCGAGGCTATTTCGCGGCCCCGCCCTTCACACCGGTGTCCTTGGGGCCGTAATCGGTGACCAGCCACTCGCCGTCGTGCCCGGCCACCGTCACCACCAGCAGGTTCGGCACCGTCGCGGGGTCGGGTTGCTGCACATTCTGGGTGCGCTGGGTGGCGTAGACGGTCACCGTGTACTGGTCGTTGCCCTTGGCCTCCACCGAGGTGCCCACCACGTCGCCGGACGCCACCACCTGGGCGTCGGTCATGATCTTGGCGAGGGTGTCGTGGAACTGGGTGTACTTGTCGCGCAACGGGTCCGAGGCCCCACGCTGCACACCGTCGAAGAAGGCGGGCAGGTTGCGGTAGTCGTAGGTGAGCGAGCGCAGGGTGTAGTCCTTGGCCACCTGGGCGGCGCGATCACGGTCGGCGCCGCTGGACTTCAGCGCGTCGTAGTCGCCCGAGGCGTTGTGCCACAGCACCCCGAGCACCACGGCCGCGATCGCGAAGATCGCCGCGGCCGCCGCGACAAACGGATTGAGCCGCTCACCGATTCCTCTCGGGGCCAACGCCTTCGGAGATTCCGCGACGGTCTCCCCGGCGTCAGCCTTGTCGGCCGTCTCCGCGTGGGGCGTGTCGGTCTCGGTGCGCTCGGTCTGCTCGGTCTCGGTCACGGTCTGCCTTCTCTCTAGCGAGGAATCTCGAGGCCCACGTGCGCCGCGCCGTCGCCGGGAAACACCGTGGACAGCAGGTCCACGATCGATCCGGCGTCCACGCGCAGCGGTTTGATCACGCTGGTGGCGGGTTTCAGGACGGTGGCGATCTGCCCGAGGTCGGGCCCGATCAGCCGCAGGTACTCGTCGATCTTGGCGACCAGCGGCCCGATCGGATCGTCGAAGATGTGCTCGCCGATATAGGAGTAGTTCTGGAACGCGGCGATGATGTGCAGCAGCTCGGGCAGCGCGGTGGTCAGATCCCCGGCCGCGGCGCTCAGCCCGGGCGCGCGCCCGTCGAACTTGTCGCCGAGGGTCTGCACGTTCGAGTACAGCCGCCCGATGGCTTCGCGCTTGTCCCGCAACAGGTTCGCGGTGCCGACCAGTGCCTTGGTGAGGTTGGCGACCTCGGCGTCGCGGCCCTCGAACCCGGCGGCCACCGTGGTGGCCAGATTCTGCAGTTTGGCCGGATCCAGTTGCGCGGTCAGGGCGTCCAGTTTGGCGAGCGCGTCCCCGACGGTGGTGGCGACCCGCACTTGCCGGTTGGGCACCACGCTGCCGTCACGCAGGTACGGCCCGGCGGTCCCGGTCGGCCGGAAGTCGAGGAACTGTTCCCCCGCCGCGGACAGATTGGCGATCTGCACGACGCTGTCCACCGGAATCCGGTACTTGGCGTCGTATTCGAGAGTGACCGCCAGCCCGTGCGCGGTCGCCCCGATATCGCGGACCTTGCCGATGGGCAGGCCGCGCAGCGTCACCTGGGAGGTCTTCATCAGCCCGCCCGACCCGTCGAGCTGCACGGTGACGGTGTTGTTCTCCCGGCGCGGATCCAGGTTCAGCACCCCGACCGCCATGTAGCCGCCGCACACGAAGGTCAGCACCAGCAGCATGACCAGCGACACCGGCCCGGAGAGTGAAAGCTTCATCAAGGCACCATCCCGATCCCGCGCAGCGTGCCGATCAACTGATCGGCCTGCGCGTCGGCGGCGGACACGGTGCGCACCTTCACATCCGGCGCGTTCAGGAAGGGAATGATCTTCTCCTTCAGCAGCGTGTGGAAGGTGTCGAGGTTGGCCGCCAGGGTCAGGTCGGCGTATCCGGCCGTCACCGCGGTGGGCGCGAGCACGGACACGATCGACCGGAAGTCGCCGAGATGCGGCAGTAGCAGGTCCCCGGCGTTCTTGGCGAGCGGTCCGCCGCTGATGATCAGATTCACCACCGCCAGCAGCACATCCGACAATCCGGCCGCCCGATCCGGCCCGAGCGTGAGGATCCGGTCCACCGCCCCGCGACCGGACTCCAGCTTCCCGGTGATCTGCTGCGCCGAGGTGAGGATGCGATTCAGCTCGTCGGTGTGGGTGGCCATATCGTGCAGCGCCGCCCGGCCCGCCCGGTTGACCCGGTCCAGTTCGGCCGGGTCCGACGGGAACGCGGCGTTCACGTCGGTCACCAGCTTCTGGATGTCCGACCACCGCCCGCCGGTGATGATGTTCGACAGCGCCCGCAGAATGTCCTCGACATTCGTGGCGGGAATGGTCTGCGACACCGGAATCACGTCACCATTGCCGAGCAATGTGCCGCTGGCGTTCTTGGGCGCTTCCAGCGCGATATGGATATCGCCGAGAATGGTGGACTGCCGCAATTCCGCCGTCGTGGACTTCGAGAGTTTGGCGTCGGTGTGCAGTTTCACCGTCGCCACCGCGGTGGTCCCGATGAGCTCGATGTGGTCGAGCATGCCGACCTCGACACCGTCGGAGATCACCTTGGCGCGGTCGGGCAGATTCAGCACCGACCCGAATTCGATGCGCACCGTGTAGGTGTCGCCGGAGGGATAGGTGCCGGGTATCGGGATATCGGTCGCCTTCACCCCGCAGCCGGTCAGGACCAGCGCGGCCGCGGTGACCACCGGCAGCAGCCGGACGACCGCCCGCCTCATTTCGCACCCGCCCGCGGTAGCTGCGCGGCCAACGGCGGCAACGCGGTGAGCAGCGAGGTGATGTCGCCCTGATGCTGCTGCACGAAGGTATGCGCCTGCGGCAACACCACATCCAGCAGGCTGTAGATCTGCTGATCGTATTTTCCGGCATTGCGCGCGATCACCGGCAGGAATTCGACCGCGATATCGACCGCCCCGGAGAATTCCGCCGAGAACTGCCCGATCAGCTGCAGGCCGTTGCGCAGATTGTTGAGCACCTGCGCCATATCCGGCCAATTGGTCACGAACATGGTGGTGAGCTGATCCAGATTGTCGACCAGCCGGCGGAAGGCAGCGTCCTTCTGCGCGGGATCCCCGACCACCGCGGACAGCCGCTGCAGCAATTGATTCCACTGCTGCCCGGTCCCGTCGATCGCGGAATTGGCCGCGGTCAGGGTGTCGTCCAGGAGCGTGTCCGGCTTGCCGCCGGCGCCGCCGCCGGTCAGGTCACCGGCCAGCTTGCCCATGGCGTCGAGCGCCTCGCTGATCCCGATCGGCGTCCTGGTCCATTCCAGGGGAATGCACTTCGCGGTGTCGAATCGCGCACCGCCGGTGTACGGCTTGGTCAGCTCCACATGCCGGTCGGTCACGATGGAACTCGACAGGGTGACCGCCGCGATATCGGCGGGCAGTTTCACCGAATCCTTGACGCTCATGGTGACCCGCATGCGGTCGCCCAGCGCCTCGATCCTCGACACCGTGCCGACCTCGACCCCGAGCATGGTCACGCTATTGCCCTCGTACAGTCCGACGGTGTCGGCGAACTCGGCGCACACGTGCTGTTTCGGATCGCGGACGGTCGACGCCCACGACACCCCCACCGCACCGGCCGCCACCACCGCGACGGCGACTCCGGCGGCGAGTGCTGTTCTGCCCCAGTTCATTCAGCACGCCTTGCCTTCGAAGGGAATGCACAGCCGGACGCCGGCGGCCGGGTCCTTCACCTGCACCTGATTGCCCAGCAGCCCCGTCAGCCGGTTGATCACCGCACGCATGCCGTTGATCACGGTGTCGAGCCGGTTCGGGTCCGCCATGAGCTTGGAGAACAGCTGCTCGAACTGGGTGACCGACGGCTCGATGCTGTCGTAGGCCATGATCGGCCGGTGCAGCACGACCAGCAGCCGCTTCAACAGGGCGAACATGCTCACGATGTCGTCCTTGCGGTTACCGAGCTGGTCGGCGACCGCGCCCAGCTGTTTCACGAAGTCCGCCAGCAGCGCTTTGTCGTCGGCGATGGCGGCGATGTACTCGTCGGAGACGGTGAGAGCGCTGTTGAGCTGATCGGTGCGCTCGGCCAGCAACCCGGTGAGGTCGTTGGCATTGCCGATCACCCCGCGCAGCGCGTCGGGCTGTTGCGCCAGCGCCGAATTCAGCTGCCCGATGGTGTCGCGCATGGTGGTGGCGTCGACCTTGCCGAAGACCGGGGTGCCCTTGTCGAGGATGTCGCTGAGCTCGAATGGGGTGGTGGTGCGCTCGGGCGGGATGTGCTTCGACGCCAGGTCCTTGTCACCGGCGGGGGCCAGCGCCAGGTAGTGGCCGCCGATCGGGGTCAGCATCTTGACCTCCACGGCCGACCTGTCCCCCACCCGCACATCGCGATTCACGGTGAAGGCGACCTCCACGTGATCCCCGGCCAGGTCCACGGCGCGGATCTTGCCGACATCGATGCCCGCCACCCGCACCTCGTCGCCGGGCCGCGCCCCGCCCGAGATCCGGAAGTCGGCCACGTAGGTGCGCTGCCCGAACGGGATCACGTACACCGCGCCCGCGACGGCCAGCGCGATCACGCACACCACGACACCGGCGATACCCCAGCGCAATTGCGTGTTCTGGTCCCCGCGACCGGTGAGCACGTCCCGGATCAGTTCGCCCATCCGGGCGATCAACGCTCTCATCAGTTGCACACCACCAGGTTCTGGTTGGACAGGATGACACCGGCCACCGCGGGCAGCGCGGCCTCACCGTGGGAGCAGGTGATGCGCGGTTTGTACCCCTGCCCCGGAACCGTCTGATTCAGTCCGGTCACCACTTGCGGTGCCAGCGCGAGGATCTGGGTCAGCTGCTCGGTTTGCGGCACCAGGCGCCGGAGCAGGCCGTCGACCGGACCGTACGCCGTGTCATAGGCGTCACGCGTCTCCTCCAGCAGCGGAACCACCGGCGCCAGCAGCGTTTGCGCGGTGTCGACCGCGCTCAGCATGGCCCGGGTCTTGGCGGTGAACTGGTGCAGGATGCCCGAGAGCTGCTGCACCAGATCGCCGACCGCCTTCGACTTGCCGCCGATGGCGTCGGCGACCACGCCCAGATTGCGGATGAGCAGCACGATCACGGCCTCGCTGTTGCGGGCGTGCTTGGTGAGCGTGTCCACGTCCGCCAGCACCGGCCCGATCCCGGAGCCGTCGCCTTGGATGACGCGCAGCAGGTTGGTGCCGAGCTGGTTGAGCTGCGCGGGGTCGAGCGTGTCGAACATCGGCTTGAATCCGTTGAACAGCTTGGACACGTCGAAGCTCGGAATGGTCCGCTCGACCGGGATCGTCGTTCCGGCAGCGATTTTCGTGCGACCCGGCCCGTCGGTGAGCAGCTCCACATACCGCTGGCCGATGAGGTTCTGGTACCGCACCGCCGCCTTGGTGTTGTCGTACACCGGCCGCTGACGCTCCACGGTGAAGCGCACCCGCGCCCGGCTGCCGTCCAGCGACACCGTCTCCACCTTCCCGACCGCGACCCCCGACATGCGGACCGAGTCCCCGGCGAACAGACCCGACACATCGGTGAACACCGCGTCGTAGGTGACCTTGTCGCCGGGGATCGGGGTCCGCAGCGCGGTCACGATGAAGGTGGTGCACCCGACCACGACCAGCAGGAACGCGACCAGCTTGAGGGCCGACCCGGTGACCTCGCTCATTTGGCGCCTCCCGCCAGCGAATCCGCCAGGTACGGCATGGTGTTCGCGATCAGCTCCAGCTGCAGCCGCACCCGGCCGTCGACCACCGGGAACGCTCCGTCCATGGCCCGCAGCAGATTCGGCACCCGATTGTGGGCCGCGGCCGCCGAGCCCACGGACACACTGATCGGCACCGCCACGTCGAGAATGCCGTCGAGGATCTTCTCCAGCTCCGGGTTGTTCTGCTGCAGCAGATTCGAAATGCCCACCAGCACCGCGTCGTTCAGTCCATTGGTGGATTTGTTGGTGCGCGCCCGGTTCTCCGGGTCCCCGAAGTAGGCGCTCTGCTCGAGCACCGCCAGGACGGCGTGCCCGGCCGCGGGCGTCACATCCGCGAACGCGCCGGTCATGTCCCCGCCGATGCGCAGGTAGTGCGCGAGGCTGTTCCGCTGCCCGTCGGCCAGGGTGCGCGCGGTCTCGAGGAACGACCGCAGGACCGGGCCCATGCTGGCGGCATTGTCGAGCATGAGATCGAACAGCCGGTGCACCGCCGCCGAATCCAGCACCTGGGTCAGGCGCGCGGCCCGCCGGAACACCCCGGCGACGGTCGCGTTGGTGGCGCTCTCCCCGATCCGGAGCACCGCGTGCTCACGCAGCTTCGTGCCATCGGTGCCCGGCACCAATTCGATGGCGCTGGAACCGAATACGTTCGACGAGGTGAACCGTGCGGTGACATCGTCGGTCAGCGCGCCGGCCTGCCGCCGGTCGATCCGCAAACCGATGCGCTGATGCCCGTAGCCCACCGTCTCCACGGTCGACACCGTGCCGATCGCGTACCCGCGGAACTTGACCTCCGCGCCCGGGGCCAGCCCCTCGCCGAGGGTCGCCGCGTCCACGGTGACCTCGAACCGATCCGCGAAAGAGCCTCGGGCATAAGAACTCACGACAATCGTCACAGTGACGAGTACGACGGCGACCACCAGTCCGCGCAACCGCAGCCGCCACGGTCCGGCGCTACGGCCGGAATGATCCTTGAAGACGGCCATATGTCACCCCGAGATCCGGATGCCGACATCCAGGCCCCAGATCACGATCGTCAGGATCATGTCCAGGATGACCACCAGCACCAGGCTGGCGCGAATGGCGCGACCCGAGGCCCGGCCCACGCCCTCCGGGCCGCCCGAGGCGTAGAAGCCCTGGTAGCCGTGGATGAGAATGATGGTGACCACGAAGATCGTCGCCTTGATCAGCGAGGCGATCACGTCGCCGGGCTGCAGGAAGGCGTCGAAATAGTGGTAGTAGGTGCCCGAGGACTGCCCGTGCAGCACGTTCACCACGGTCGCGCACGACAGATACGACAGGATCAGGGTGAGCAGGTGCAGCGGCACGATGGTGATCGCGCCCGCGATCACGCGCGTGGTCACCACGAACGGCATGGGCCGAATGCCGATGGCCTCCAACGCGTCGATCTCCTCGGCGATGCGCATGGCCCCGATCTCGGCCGTCATCCGGCAGCCCGCCTGCGCCGCGAAACCGATGGCCGCCACCATGGGGGCCATCTCGCGGGTATTGGCGTAGGCGGAGACGAACCCGGTCAGCGGGCCCATCCCGACCATGTTCAGCGCGGTGAAGCCCTCCACGCCGATGGACCCGCCGACCGCGATGCCCAGGAACGCCAGCACCGCCACGGTGCCGCCGCCGACGATGAGCGACCCGGAGCCCCAAGTGATGTCGGAGAGGATGAGCATGGTCTGCCGCCGGTACACCCGCAGCGTGTGCGGGACCGCGGCCAGCACCTGGTAGACGAAAGTCGCCTGGTGACCGAGGGATTCGACCAGCGACAGGGGCGCCTGCGCCGAGGCGCCGATCACCCGCCCCGCGGTCCCGAGTGGCGTGTACTTCGCCGGTACCTGGGTCATCAGCCCACCTGCGTCGGGATGAACATCGACACCAGCTGCGTGATCACCAGATTCACGCCGAAGGCGGCGATCACGCCGATCACCACCGCCGCGTTCACGGCATTGGCCACGCCCTTGGGTCCGGCGGTGGCCTCCAGCCCACGCTGACACGACACGATGAGCACGATGACGCCGAAGATGATCGACTTCACGATCGCCACCCACAGATCGCTCATCTTGGCGAAGGCCGCGAACGCCGACAGGTACGAGCCGGGTGTCACGCCCTGGAAGCCGACGGCGATCACGTAGCCGGTGAACACGCCCATGAAGATGATCAGCATGCACAGCAGCGGCGTCAGCGCGATCATGGCCGCCAGCCGCGGGGCGACCAGCCGCCGCACCGGATCGATTCCCATGACGCGCAAGGCGTCCACCTCGTCGCGAATGGTGCGCGCGCCCAGATCCGAGGAGATGGCCGAGCCCGCCGCCCCGCCGAGCAGCAGCGCGGTCACCATGGGCGCGCCCTGCCGGATGACACCGAGGCCGCCGGCCGCGCCGGACACCGAGCTCGCGCCGACCTGCTGGGTCAGGCTCCCCACCTGCACCGCCACGATCACGCCGAACGGAACCGACACCAGCACAGCGGGAATCGCCGTCACACTGACGATGAACCAGCCCTGCTGCAGGGTGTCACGCCAGGGATGGCGGAGTTGGACGATATCGACGATCAGGAATCGGAACGCCGCGATCGCCAGCTGAATGGCGCGCCCGAAGGTCCGCAGCCCCGAGAGTACGGATTCGATTGCCTGCCACAGCGTTTCCGGCCCCCGAACGACCTTCTCGACCAATGTTCACCACCCCACAGCCCCTACTGTTTGGTCGATGCCGACCGGTCCCTCTGTTGACCCGGTTCCGACTGACCGAGACAGTAATACAGATTTCGGACTGACGTGTCAGTCTTCACCGAAATATCCGGGGCCTTGACAGGAGCCGCGAGAGCGGAGAAGGATACGCGCGCCGCGCGAATAGCACGCATTACCAGCGGGTTTCAGCAATAGATCGGCAAATGCGAAATGCCACCGGACCATTCGGCTGGCCCGGTGGCATTTCAGATATTGCGAGGTGTTAGCTCAACTGCGGGCGGATGCCCTCACGACTGTCCGGACAGTGCGAGCGCCTCGGCCAGCGGCAAGGATTCGTCGGCGCACGCCGCCGCGTCCAGCACCGCTCCCCGGCCGATCAGGTCCCGCGCGACCCGGAACTCGGCCGGGCGGGCGATCGCCACCACACCGACCGGGCGGCCATCGCGCAGCGCCAGCACCGTCGCGTCACCGGACTCCGCGCTGCCCCGCACGATCAGCTCGTCCTCGGCCCGAATCACGCCCGCGAACTGCACGTTCCGCCCGTACTGCATCGACCAGCCCCACGGCACCTCCGCGGTCAGGGCGGGCAATCCGAGCATCGACCGCGCCGCGGCCGCACCTTGGGCCTGCGCGCTGTTCCAGTGCTCCTCGCGGCGGTACCGGCCCGACTTCGGATCCAGCCGCGTCACCGCGTCACCGGCGGCGAACACCCCCGGCGCCGACGTGCGATACCGCTCGTCCACCCGGATTCCGTCGTCCACGGCCAGTCCGCCGGAGCAGGCGAGCTCAGTGTCCGGGACAGATCCGATCGCGACCAGCACCGCCGCGGCGGTCCAGGTGCGGTCGTCCTCGGCCACGGCCACCATCTCGCTGCCGGTGTAGGCCAGGTGCGACAGCCGCACCTCGGTCGTGATGGCTACCCCGTTGTCCGCGTGCAGCTTTCGGATGTAGTCGCCGACGACGGCGGGCGCGACCCGCTCCAGCGGCGCGGTCCCGGCGTCGAGCACCGTGACCTCCGCACCCAGACCCCGTGCGGTGGCGGCGACCTCGCACCCGATGAGCCCGGCCCCGATGATCAGCAGCGACCGATCCCGCTCGAGCGCCGCCCGCAGCGCTTCGGCCTCCGCGCGGCCCCGCAGGGTGTGCACCGGCAACGCGGCCTCGGGCGCCACGGACCGGTCCGAGGTCACCGCGAGTTGCCGCGACCGGGCGCCGGTGGCCAGCAGCAGCGAGTCGTAGCCGATCGCGGTCCCGTCGGCCAGCCACACCAGACCCGGTCCCGGATCGATGGATTCGACCGGCACACCCACCCGCAGGTCGATGTCGTTGCCCGCCCAGAAGTCGGCGGGATGCAACAGCGACCGCCGGTCCTCCACCGCGCCGGCCAGCAGTTCCTTGGAGACCATCGGCCGCCGGTAGGGCGCCGTGGGTTCCGCGCCCAGCAGCACGATCTCCCCGGTGTAGCCCTCGGCACGCAGGGTGCGCGCGGCGCCGGCCCCCGCCACGCCCGCGCCCACGATGACGATGCGCCCGCTCACGCGCGGCTGACCTCGACCATCTCGAAATCGCTCTTGGCCGCACCACAATCGGGGCAGGACCAGTCGTCGGGGATGTCGTCCCAGCGGGTGCCGGGCTCGATGCCGTCCTCGGGCCAGCCCAGCGCCTCGTCATATTCGAAGCCGCACTGCAGGCAGCGGAAGAGTTTGAAATCGGTGCTCATGTCAGTGTCCCTTCTGGGCGGAAGCCGGTTCGAAGTCGATCTTTTCGCGCACCCCGCAGTCGGGGCAGCACCAGTCGTCCGGGACGGCCGACCAGGCGGTGCCGGCCGGGAAGCCCTCGCGCGGGGCGCCTTTCGCCTCGTCGTAGACGTAATCGCAGATCGGGCAGCGGTAGGAGGACATCACGCCACCACCCCGTACTTGGCCAGCACGCGGGCGCGCTTGCGGGGCTGGACGTTGGCGCGGGTGATGTCACCCGAATAGTGCTCGAGCACGCGGTGATCCATCACCTTGCGCCACAGTGGCGGGAAATAAGCCAGCGAGATCATGCTCGCGTACCCACTCGGCAGGTTCGGGGCGCCGTCCATGCTGCGCAGGATCTGATAGCGGCGGGTGGGGTTCGCGTGATGATCGCTGTGCCGCTGCAGGTGGTACAGGAAGATATTGGTGACGATGTGGTCGGAGTTCCAGCTGTGCTCCGGGGTGCAGCGCTCGTAGCGGCCACTGGCGGTCTTCTGCCGCATCAGGCCGTAGTGCTCGAGGTAGTTCACCGTCTCCAGCAGGGCGAAACCGTAGATCGCCTGGATCACCAGCCACGGCAGCACCCCGGGACCGAACGCCGCGGTCAGCGCGCCGAACAGCACCACCGACATCAGCCAGGCGTTGAGCACGTCATTGCGCAGCGTCCACGGACGCTGACCGAGCCGCTCCAGGCGCTTGGCCTCCAGCTCCCACGACGAGCGCAGGCTGCCCCACACGCTGCGCGGCAGGAAGCCCCAGAAGGTCTCCGCGAAGCGGGCGCTGGCCGGATCCTCGGGGGTGGCGACGCGCACGTGGTGGCCGCGATTGTGCTCGATGTAGAAGTGGCCGTAGAACGTCTGGGCCAGGGTGATCTTCGACAGCCAGCGCTCGAGCTCGTCCTTCTTGTGGCCCAGTTCGTGCGCGGTGTTGATGCCGACGCCGCCCATCACGCCCATGCTCAGCGCCAGGCCCAGCTTGGAGATCAGACCCAGGCCGCCGTCGACGCCCAGCCACGACAGGTCGCTCGCGGTCCACAGGTAGCAAGCCACGGTCAGGCTCAGCAGCTGGAACGGGATGTAGGCGTAGGTGCAGTACCGGTAGTACTTGTCGTTCTCGAGGTACTCCATCACCTCGTCGGGCGGATTCTGGCCGTCCGGGCCGAAGAATCGGTCCAGGATCGGCAGCAGGATGTACACGATCAGCGGGCCGATCCACCACCACACCGGCGAGACCGCGGTCCAGCCGAATTCGTTGAAAGCCCAGACCAGCGCCATTGCCAGGAACAGGGCGGTCGGGGGGACGAGGCCGAGCAGCCACAGATAGCGCTTGCGGTCCCGCCACTGCGGGCGGTCCGTGGCCTCCGGCTCGCTACCGCGTCCGATTCGAGAATGAGACGTCGTCATTGCCGTACTCCTAGCCTTTACACTTTCTCAAGAACTGTATTCATTAGATACACTGTGATCCAGTCTGTCAACGACGAGACGAAAGTTGGGCCCATGTACGATCGGGACGTGGTTGAAGCACCGAACTTCCAGAGCGAGATGCGGCTACTGCTGCGCGAGCGCATCATCGAAGCCGGCCGGCGAATCGTCATCACCGAGGGCTGGGGCGCGGTGAACATGTCGCGGCTGGCCAAGGAAGTGGGCGTGAGCCGCCCGGTGCTCTACAAGGAGTTCGCCAACAAACACCAGCTGGCCGAGGTGGTGGTGGAGCAGGAAGTCGACACCTTCCTGGTCGGCATCGCCGAATGCCTGGCCGCGCACCCCGCCGATGTCGCGGCCGGCATGACCGGGGCGGTCGAGTTCACGCTGCGCACCGGCGCGGACAACACCTTGATCAAGGCGGTCCTGGCCGGGCGGTCGGAGACCGACACCTCCCTGCTGCCGGTGCTGATGACCGAGACCGAACCGGTCCTGGGCCGCGCGGTCACCGCGCTGTCGGCGGCCATTCGCGCGCAGTACGGGCTGCCCGACATGGACGACGCCGAACTGACCTCCATGACCGAGGTGCTGGTCCGGCTCGCCCTGAGCCATCTGTTCCAGCCGACCGGGCCGATCGACCGGGCCGTGGGGCAGATCAACACGGTGATCGTCGGCGCCTACGGCTCGGTCCTGTAAGGCGTCTACGACATGGTGCGGTAAGGACGGCGCGGCCCGCGAGAACGCCTGCCGCGCCGCCGAATCGAGTTACGCGAGCCGCGCCGCGAGACGGGTGGCGTTCATGTACGCGATGGCTTCGATGCTGACCATCGGATTCACCCCCGACGAGGTCGGGAAGCACGAGGCGTCCGCCACCACGATATTCGGCACATCCCAGGTGACGCCGTCGGGATCGGTCGCCGAATCCGCGGCGGAGCCGCCCATCCGGGCCGAGCCCATGATGTGCAGCGCGCCCATCGAACACCGGCCCGGCGCGTACCCGGCCGCGGCGGCGCGCGCGGCGAACTCCTCGTGCGAACCGCTCACACCCGGCTCGTAGCCGACGTCCGCCTGGTGGCCGGAGAAGATCCGCCGCGCGCCCGCCGCCTCCAGAATGCTTGCGGCATTGACGATTCCGGTGTGCATGTGGGCGGCGTCGCGGGCCGAGAGCCGATAGCGCACCACCGCCTCGCCCTGCTTGTCGGTCTCGACCGAGCCGTGGTCGCGGTCGCGGGTGATCACGCCGACGGCGACGGTATTCGCCAGTTTCAGCATGCGGTCCCGGTGTGCGGCCGCGCCGGTCCAGGCCTGGAAGCCCACCGACATGCCCGGGGTCATCGGCCCGGTCTCGTAGATGACGCCGTAGCCGTGGCCGTCCAGGTCGCGGTCGTGTTTGGAGTAGCGGGTCTGCAGGCCGCCCTCCCACGGGCGGATCTCCTCGTCGAACACGCCGAACACCGCGGTGGCCGGATGTAACCGGAGGTAGTCCCCGATGGCACGATTCGTCAGTCCCGAGCGGCGCAGCAGGGCGGGGGTCTGGATCGCCCCGGCGGCGACCACCACCGCCCGAGCCCGCACCCACACCGAATGCCCGTCCGCCGTCACCGCTTCCACGCCGGTGGCGGCGCCGCCGCTGATCTCGATGCGCCGCACCTCGGTGCCCACGAACAGGCGCGCGCCGGCCGCGGCCGCGTCCGCCAGCCAGGTCTTGACCGCCGACTGCTTGGCCCCGATGCGGCAGCCGAAACCGCAACGCCCGCATTCGATTCCGGCATCGCAGCCGCGAACGTTGCGGGGCAGCGGCTCGACGTGCCAGTCCAGTTTGCGCAGGCCGCGTTCGAGGACCTCGTCGCGACGCGAGGCGGGCGAGTGGTCGAGGTTCACCCCGAGCCGCGCCTCCACCGCGTCGAGCGCGTCGGTGTACTCCCGTTCCCCGAACTGGCCGGCGCCCAGCCGCGCCCATTCCGCGCGCACATCGTCGGGGGTGCGGAAGGAAGTGGTCCAGTTGACCACCGTGCCGCCGCCCAGCGCGCTGCCCGCCACCAGGCTCAGCTGGCCTTCGGCGGTGGCGGCCGGACCGGGCGCGTACAGCTTCAGGAAGCCTTCCTTCTCGCCGATGCCGAAGTCGGGGTCGTCGAGGTAGTCGCCGCGTTCCAGCACAACGACATCCAGGCCCGCCTGGGCCAGGACCGCCGCCGCCGTCCCGCCGCCCGCGCCCGACCCGATCACGACCACATCGCACACCACCGTGGTGTCGGCGGCCGGCCGCTCCGGGCTGAGCCCGCGTTTCGCGCCGTCGACCGGGCCGAAGGCGGGCGGGAAGCCCATCTTCTCCCACACCGGATTCACTCCGGTCGGTCCCGGCGTCAGGTAGTAGGAGGTGACCGCCGCGCCCTTCAACGCCTGGAACAGCGCCCGCTTCCGCTCGATCCGGGAGTTGGCCATTCCCAGCAGCATTCGCTCGCGCTCCGCGGCGCCGAGCCGGGAGAATCTGCGCCACCCCACGCCGTTGAGCGCGCCGAACCCCCGCGAATCCCACACGCGCATGAGCAGTTCGAACTGCCGCCGCTCCGCTTCGCGGGGATTGCGCCCGAGCAGCTCGGTGACGGTGTCGACCACCCCCAGCGCGGACGCCGCCGCCAGCTCACCCCCGTCCCCCGGCGCGAAAGTGTCACACACCATCTCGAGTACGGCCCGCCGCGCCGCATCTGAACCCATGCCGCCATCATGCGCTACCCGCCCGCCCCTGTCCCGGCAATTGCGGCACCCCGCCCTCACATGCCGGGCGGCGAATCCGCTTACCCTCGTATCGTTTCGTCCGCTCATCCCGAACAGGACCGGTCTTGACCCTCGAACAGCACTGGGATCGCATCCGCGAGACCGTCTCTCACGCCGGACACTGCGCCATCGCCACGATCGACGCCGACGGCGCACCGACGGTCGCACCGATCGGCACGGTGTTCCTGCGCGACGATACGACCGGTTTCTACTTCGACCAATACGCCGAGGCGCTGGGCCGCAACCTGGACCGCGATCCCCGGCTCAGCCTGCTGGCGGTCGACGGCCGTGGCCTGTTCTGGTTCCGCGCGCTGCTGACCGCGCGCTTCCCGTCGCCGCCCGGGGTCCGGCTCTACGGGACCGCCGGTCCCCGGCGCGCCGCGACCGAGGAAGAGCTGCGGCAGGTGCGAGCACGAGTGCGCATCCCGGCGCGGCTCGCGGGCGGCAGACTGCTGTGGTCGGACTTCTCCCATGTCCGCGACATCAGCTTCACCGGCTACCGACCGGTTCGGTACCCGCACATGATGTCCCACCTCTGGCAATAGCCCGAGGCCCCGGCGCGGAGTTGGCACGATTCGACACTTCTCCGGCGACCTCCGGCGTGCGACAGTTGCTCGGCCGGTGCTGCCGGATGCCGACCGACCGTACGGGGTGAGGCCATGATGATCGCGATCTGGGTGGTATTGCCGTATGCCGCCGTGGTGTCGTGCGCGATCGGGCATCTATGGCGCTACCGCCGCGACGGATTCCACGGCTATCTCTACGGTCCGCACATCGACAAGGCGCAGCGAATCGGGATCGCCGCCGTACGCGCCGGATTCCCGGTGGTGTTCGCGGTGCGGGTGGCGGAGATGCTCGCCTCGGGCCCGCACGCCCGGCCCCAGCACGACATCCAGGTACTGCTGTCGGCGGTGCAGATCGTGGCCGCGCCGGTCACCGTCGCCGGGGTCGCGCTGATCCTCATCCCGCCGCTGATCTCCGCCGACGTTCGGCATCGGGTCACACCCCTGGACCGGCTCACCCTGCCGCTGCTGAGCGCCGCCCTGTTGTCGGCCGTGCTGGTCACCTTCGACGGCAGCGCCACCGACGGCCGCTACCGCGCCGCCGAAACCCTGTTCCCCTGGGCGCGTTCACTAC
Source organism: Nocardia sp. NPDC004582 (assembly GCF_053602115.1). NCBI lineage: Bacteria > Bacillati > Actinomycetota > Actinomycetes > Mycobacteriales > Nocardiaceae > Nocardia > Nocardia sp. NPDC004582. The sequence goes on from NZ_JBSGCY010000070.1 coordinate 31,704, forward strand.
TCGCACTGCACCCCGACCCCTCCGGCATGGATCACGCGCCGCTTCTCTACCAGGCGCGCGGCCTGATCGTGGTCGCGATCATCGCGATCTGGCCCTACACGCGACTGGCCGGAATCCTGTCCGTCCCCGCCCTGCGGCTGCTGCGACAGGCCGTCCCCACCCCGTATCGATCCGCGCCGACGGTCTGAGCATTCCCGAAGGCGCGGTCCGCGGCCGCTACAGTCGGGCGGGAGACGGTTCGCCGGTCACCACCCACGCCCGATGGGAGCCACCGTTATGCACGATGACCGCCGGTTGATCGAGGGCAGGCTCGGGCGGGTGCTCGACCGGATCAAGCCCGCCGTGTATCCGGAATCCACGCCGATGCGGGTATCGATCTGGGAGGCGCCGGGCGAACCGGTGCCGGTGGCCGAGGGGATCGCGGCGCCGCGCACCCCGACCGCGCCGGGCGCCCGGTGGGGTGCGCCCTGGGGCACCAGCTGGCTGACCGTCGAGGGCACCGTGCCGCCGGAGTGGGCGGGACGCACCGTCGAGGCCATCATCGATCTCGGGTTCGACGCGAACCAGACCGGATTCCAGTGCGAGGGCCTGGTGTACCGGCCCGATGGAACACCGGTGAAGGGGCTGCATCCGCGCAATCAGTGGGTGCGCGTCGCCGCCTCGGCGCGCGGGGGCGAACCGGTGCTGTTCCATGTGGAGGCGGCGTCGAACCCGATCATCCCGTTCTTCGGGCCGACCGGGCTCGGCGACCTCGACACCGCGGGCAGCGACCCCCAATACCGTTTGGGACGAATGGATCTCGTCGTCTTCGACGAGGAGGTATGGCAGCTGGTCCAGGATCTCGAGGTGCTCGGCGAGCTCATGCACGAGATGCCCGAGGACCCCGCGCGCCGCTACGACATCGTGCGCGCCATCGAACGCGCCCTCGACGCCATCGATCTGCAGAACGTGAACGCCGGGGCGAGTGCGGCCCGCGCCTGCCTGACCGGGGTGCTCGCGCGACCGGCCGTGCCGTCGGCGCACCTGATCTCCGCGGTCGGCCACGCCCATATCGACACCGCGTGGCTGTGGCCGCTGCGCGAGACCGTGCGCAAGGTCGCCCGGACCACCGCCAATATGACCGCGCTGCTCGACGCCGAACCCGATTTCGTCTACACCATGTCCCAAGCGGCGCAATACGATTTCCTCAAACAACACCGGCCCGAGGTGTACGCCCGGGTCAAGGAGGCGGTCGCGGACGGGCGGTTCGTGCCCGCGGGCGGCATGTGGGTCGAATCGGACACCAATATGCCCGGTTCGGAGGCCATGGCACGGCAGTTCGTGCACGGCAAACGATTCTTCCTCGAGGAATTCGGCGTCGAGAACGAGGAGGCGTGGCTGCCCGACACCTTCGGGTTCGCCGCCGGGCTGCCGCAGATCATCAAGGCCGCCGGATCGAAATGGCTGCTCACCCAGAAGATCTCGTGGAGCCAGACCAATACCTTCCCGCACCACACCTTCCTGTGGGAGGGCATCGACGGGACCCGGATCTTCACCCACTTCCCGCCCGTCGACACCTACAACTGCTCCATGCAGGGCCGCGAGATCGCCCACGCCGCACGGAACTTCAAGGAGAAGGGCCGCGCCAACCGGTCGCTCGCCCCGACCGGCTGGGGCGACGGCGGCGGCGGGACGACACGGGAGATGATCGCGCGCGCCGCCCGCCTGCGCGACCTCGAGGGCTCACCGAAGGTGACCTGGGAGCGGCCGGCCGACTTCTTCGCCGCCGCCGAGGCCGAATACCCGAACCCCGCCGTCTGGGTGGGCGAGCTGTACCTGGAACTACACCGCGCCACCCTGACCAGTCAGGCCAGGACCAAACAGGGCAACCGGCGCAGTGAGCACCTGCTGCGGGAAGCCGAACTGTGGGCGGCCACCGCGGCGGTCCGCACCGGCTTCGAGTACCCCGCCGCGGACCTGGACCGGCTCTGGAAGACGGTGCTGCTGCACCAGTTCCACGACATCCTGCCCGGCTCGTCGATCGCGTGGGTGCATCGGGAAGCCGAGGCGACGTACGCGCGGGTGGCCGCCGAACTCTCCGCCATCATCGAACGCGCGCAATGGGCGCTCGGCGGGGAGCGGTCCGGCTCCCACGTCTTCAACCCCGCCCCGCACGCCTGGCGGGGCGTCCCGGCCGGCGGCGCGGGACCGGTCGTGCC
>NZ_JBSGCY010000071.1:0-33771 GCF_053602115.1 Nocardia sp. NPDC004582
CGATACCGCCAGATCAGCCCGACGACGCACATCCCCAGGGCCGCGTACGGGACCGCGACCCACAGCAGATAGTCCTTGGCGGTGAGCGTCAATGTAGATCCTCTCCCTCGCAACCGAACTGCTGCCCATCGGCAACCCGAACGTGGTGACCGATATCGGCGCGGCGGCCGACTGCGCGCGTTCGGCGGCGGCCAGCTCGCAGCTGAACATCGCGATCAATGTGGCCTCGCTCGAGGCGGGCGCGGGCGCGGAGTTCGCGCCGGTGCTGAAGCAGATCGAGGAAGTCCTCGCCCGCGCCGACGCGCTGCACAACGACGTAGTGGCGGCCATCACGCGCTGATCACGCGAATCCGCCCTTCCGGTGCCCCGTTCCGAGCAGGAGCGGGGCACCTTTTTGTGCCGCGACCTGCATGGTCCCCGCCACCTCCCACTACCCGATGAGGCGAGTCCGACAAAGCACCCACGCCGGGACATTTGTCACGAACCGGGTACATTTCCGGATGGAAGTCAAGATCAAGTCATACGCTGAGGAACCCAGCCCCACATCTCTCGAAGGGACGGAAGAATGCGGAAAGCGATTCGCTCTCTGTTCGTCGCAAGCTTCGTCGCCGCGGCGGCCGCGTTCGGTTCCGGAGCCGCCGGTGCGGCCCTCCCGACCTCCAATCTTCCAGCGGTCCAGGCGATCTCGCCCAGCGCGGGACAGGTGGTCGGCATCGCCGCCCCCGTCACCGTGCGCTACGCGGACGCGGTCACCGACCGCGCCAAGGCCGAACGCGCCCTCGATGTGCGTGCCGAGAACTCCCTCGCGGGAACGTTCACATGGCTCGACGACCGGCAGCTGACGTGGACCCCGCAGCACTATCTACCGGTGTCGTCCCCGATCACGGTGTCGACGGGACGCGATCAGATCAAGTTCCAGACCAATGGCGGCACCACCGCGGACGCGGACATGTCGAACCACACCTTCACGGTCTGGGTGAACGGCGTCGCCCGCACGATGCCCGCGTCGATGGGCAAGCCGGGCCGTGAGACCCCGGTCGGCACCTTCCCGGTGATGTCGCGCGAGCGCTCGGTCACCTTCGACTCGCGGACCATCGGCATCCCGCTCAACGATCCGGAGGGCTACCTGATCACCGGTGAGTTCGCCGAACGGCTGACCTCCGGCGGCGTGTACGTCCACTCCGCCCCCTGGTCGGTGGATTCCCAGGGCAACGCGAACGTCAGCCACGGCTGCATCAACCTCGCCCCCGCCGACGCCGAGTGGTACTACGACAACGTCTCCATCGGCGACCCCGTCACCACGCACTGGTGAGGCACCACCCGGACAACCGGTAAGGCACCACCCTTGGATACGAGACCAGGGAGCGCTCGGCGCTCCCTGGTTTTCGTTCGTCGAGCGTCGTTCGTCAGCGGCCGGATTCGGCGGCCTGGACCACGTGGCGCATGAGCAGCGCGGTGGTGACCGGGCCGACGCCACCGGGGACCGGGCTCAGGGCGGACGCCTTGCCGGTGACCGAATCGGCGTTCACATCGCCGGTGATGTTGCCGTTGTCGTCCTCATTGGTGCCGACGTCGATGACGACCGCGCCCTCGCGGACATGATCGGCGGTGATGAGGCCGGCGCGGCCGACCGCGGCGACCACGACATCCGCGGCCGAGGTGACGGCGGGCAGGTCGGTGGTGCGGGAGTGCGCGATCGTGACGGTCGCGTTCTCGGCCAGCAGCAGCTGCAGCAGCGGCTTGCCGACCACGTTCGAGCGGCCGACCACCGCGACGTGACGTCCCTGCAGGGGCACCTGGTGGAACTTGGCCAGCTCCACGACCGCCTCGGAGGTGGCGGGCGGGAAGCCCGGCAGGCCCGCGGCGAGCAGGCCCAGCGACAGCGGGCTCACGCCGTCGACGTCCTTGCCCGCGGCGATGGCGGAGCTGACGTCGTCGAGGCCCACGCCCTTGGGCAGCGGGGTCTGCAGCATGATCGCGTCGATCGAGGCGTCCCGGGAGAGCTCGGTGAGCTTGGCGCGGATCTCCTCCGCGGTGGCGTCGACACCGAGATCGATGTTCTCGCAGGTGATTCCATTGCGTTCGGCGGCGCGGTTGAGCGACTTCACGTACCAGGCGCTGGCCGGGTCGTCGTTCGGGATCACGAGCGCCAGGCGCGGTGCGGCGCCCTGCTCGGCGAGGGCGGCGGCGCGCTGCTTGGTGTCGGCGTTGATGGCGGCGGCGAGTTCCTTGCCGATGAGCGAAGTCGTATCCACGGGTGCACAGCTTATCCGCCGCGAGTCCGCGTCGCCCACACTCGCGTGTCTGACTGTTTGCTACGCGCCGCCCGGACTGTTTCGTCCCGCCTGTCCGGATCGCTCGCCGGCCTGCTCGCGCGTTCCCAGCGTCACGCCGGACCAAACTTGCGAAACCAGTTGGGCAAATACCCGACAACAGCTGTGGACAGTCGTATCGTGTCTCCATCCGGCACTGGGCCACCGATCAGCTAATGGCGTGGCTCCGCCCGTGAACGCATGCGTGACACCCTCCGAAAGGTCGACAGCAGTGCAGATCGCCAGGCGTTTTCCCACTCTGCTCGCGGCGGCGGCCGCGACCATCGCCATTCTCGGCACCGGCACCGCGCACGCGGATCCCGCGGCGCTGTTCAACTCCGCGCAGGACAACTTCACCAGCGGCAACGAGGCGGCCGGTCTGGCCGACCTGCGCCAATTGCTCAGTGAATCACCCGATGACGCGCACGCCCTGGCGCTGCAGGCGATCTGGTCGGACTACACCGGCGACATCATCACCCGCGAGCTGGCGATGAACCGTCTCAACGCGGTCGACGGGCGGCTGGCCGACGGCACCCGGAACCTGTTCCGCGCCATCGGCGCCGCGGTCGGCACCCTGCCCAACCCGATCCCGGCCATCGCGGGCCCGCAGACCGGTATCGCGGTGCTCGGCTACGGTCTGCTCCCCGACGGGGCCATGCGCCCCGAACTGGTGAACCGCCTGCAGGCCGCCTGGCTGCAGGCCATCGCCTCCCCCTTCTCCCCCATCCTGGTGACCGGCGGCAACCCGCAGAACGGCATCACCGAGGCGGCGGCCATGCAGGGCTGGCTGATCGGCCACGGCATCCCCGCCAACCGCATCCTCACCGACCACCGGGCGGGCTCCACTGTCCAGAACGCGCTGTTCGGCGTGCAGATGCTGCGCGACGCGGGCGCGACCAGCGCCATCGTGGTCACCTCTCCCAACCATATTCGCCGCGCGGTGGCCGACTTCATCGTCGCGGGCATGCCGGTCGTCGGCGCCACCACCTCCCTCGAACAGCTCGTCTCCCAGCTCCCCCCGCCGGCCCGCAGCGGCCAGCGCGGCATCTACCTCGACACCACCCGCACCCTGCGCATTCCCACCGAACGCTGACCCCGCCGTCGGGACCCGCCCGCTTCCGGCGCGGGTCCGGACGTGCACAATGACGCGGTGCCCGCTTCCGACACCGACACCCTGGTCGCACGCCTGCGTGCGGCCGGTTGTGTCTTCGCCGAGGACGAGGCCGCCCTCCTGCTCGACGCGGCCACCGACGCCGACCACCTGGAAGCGCTTGTCACCCAACGCATCGCCGGATTCCCCCTCGAACACCTGCTGGGCTGGGCCGAGTTCCGCGGCGTCCGCGTCGCCGTCGCCCCGGGCGTCTTCGTGCCCCGCCAGCGCACCGGCTTCCTCGTCGAGCAAGCAGTAGCCCTGGGCCGCAGCATGATCCGTCCAAAGAGGAGTTCGCCCACCGGGGATCACCTCGCCGGATCGCTGCCCAGCCCGTCCAGCCGACCAGCGGAGCTCGTTGCGGCCCGCGGGTCCGTGCCCGGCACGGACACACACATTGCAGCCGCGACACCGCGGCCTCGTCCGGGATCGACGTTGGTCGCGCTCGACATGTGCTGCGGCTGTGGCGCATTGGGGCTGGCCTTCGCGAAGGAACTCGCGAACGCCGGCATTCAGGTAGAACTGACGGCCACCGATATCGAGCCCGCCGCCGTGGCCTGCGCGCGGGAGAACCTCGCAGCTCTCGGTGCGCGAGTGTTCGAAGGTGACCTGTTCGACGCCGTACCCTCGGATCTCCGTGGGCGCGTGCACATTCTGCTCGCGAACACGCCCTACGTGCCGTCCGAGCACATCGCCGGGATGCCGCCGGAGGCTCGGGATCACGAACCTCGCCGCGCCCTCGACGGAGGCGCGGATGGTCTGGACGTACTACGCCGCATCGCCGCCGTCGCGGCCGACTGGCTCGCACCCGGCGGACACCTGCTCGTCGAGGAGAGCGAGGAGCAGGCCCCGGTCGCCGCGGACATCATGCGCGCCCACGGCCTCACAGCCGGCATCGTCGAATGCGAGGACATGGGCGCGACCGTGGTAATCGGAACGCGGTGAGAACAGTGCCATTCCAGTTCCGTGGTGGGGCTACCGTCTGAGGCATGCCGATGATCACGCCGCCGCCGGGTGGTCTTGCCGATGATGTTGTGGCATTGCGCCTTTGGATCGCGCCCGATTTCGAGCAACGGTTCGCGGGGTTTCGAGATCCGAGCTGCATGGCGTTTTCCTGGCCCTTGGTCGAAGCCTTCGCCGAGGATCATCTGCGGGCACGGTTCATCGAGGAGGAAGCGGAGCGTCTGCGCGGGGAAGCCGTCAGTTTCGCGATCGTCGATACGAATGATCCCAGTCGTATCTGGGGTGGCGCTTCGATCTATGACGTCGACTGGAACGCGGGGCGGGCGGCGGTCGGCTATTGGGTCGCCGCGCCCGCTCGGGGGCAAGGTGTGGCGAGCCGGTCGGTGCGGCTACTGGCCCGATGGGCTTTCGCTGATCTGGCGGTGATGCGACTGGAATTGACCTGCGCACCAGATAATCGGGCCTCCCAACGGGTCGCTGAGCGGTGTGGTTTCGTGCGAGAGGGCGTGTTGCGGTCGCATATGCCCTTTCAAGGTCGACGACGCGACACGGTGGTATTCAGCCTGCTCCCCGGCGAGTTGGGCGAAGCCGTGGGTCAGTGATTCAATCCGTTTGCATAATCACGCTGATGAGCGCCGACATGGACGGATCAGGTCGATTGTCTCCCAACCGAAATCAATGAGACCGGTCGTCGTCGTGTGCGGCCTTGCGGGCGGCGGTCAGGGCGCGGCGCATGCGGAGCAGGTAGATCGGGTTGGGTGGGACCCAGCCGAGTTGGGTGGCCTGGCCGATGTCGTCTCGGTTGGCCCAGTGTTCGATGACCTTGCCGTCGGCGATGCGGATCCAGTGGGTTTGGGTGACGGCGAAATGCTTGCCCGTGGGCGGGAACGCCTGGTCGGGTAGGGCGTCCTGGTCGTAGGTGACGAAGGTGCCGGTGTGGCGGCCGCTCATGGTGGCGTGCAGGACCACCAGGTCGTTGTCCGCGACGGCCTCGTGGATGTCGAAGTGCAGGTCGCTGAACGCGGAGCGGAGCCACAGGGCGGTGGCGTAGTAGGCGGCCGGGCCCTTGCCGCGGGTGGCTGGTGGTTCTGCCGAACCTTCGCGGTTGATCGATTCGGGGTGGATGACCGCTTCGAAGTCGGCGAGCTCGCCGGTGGGCATGAGCTCGACAGATAGCATGGCGACCTGCTTGGCGTTCGCACCATTGCCGGTCATGATTGCCTCCCGTCATTGGACACGACTGGCGTCCCCACAGTGTGCGCGCACGCCGTGGGCACTCGCGGCGGTTCCTGGTGAATCAGCCCGCTTCCAGGGATTTGCGGATCTCGGCCTGGATCTCGAGTTGCGCCCGCGCCGCCGTCAGCCCGGCGGTGACGTCCGCGGCGGTGCGCTGGGTGGCGGCCGAAACGTAGTGCGCCACCGCGGCTTCGATGGATTCGACGGCCTGGGTGGCGGTCGCCCGCTGCTCGGTCAGGGCGGCGGCGGGCAGGGCCGACATGGCGACCAACCGGTCGTCCCAGGCCAGGGCGGCCTGCTCGAGTTCGGCGCGCAGCACGATGGTGGCGGCGCCGTCGAGGGTGTTGGCGGTGTGCAGGGCCCGGATGGCGTCGCGCAGGCGGCGGTGCAGGCGCGGCTCGGGGTCGTGCGAGCCCGCCCACGAGGCCGGGGCGCGGGTGGGGGTGCCCGGCACCACCTGGTTGGCGGCGGCGGTCGTGGCGCGCTGACTGCGCGACACCAGGACGATGCCACCGGCCACGGCGGCGATCAGGATCAGCGCGATCGCTACGAAGATCAACACGGTCGGTTCCGCTCTGCTCGGTGGGTCATCGATGGGTGGTGGGACGGGGCGGGACCACGGTGGAGTGGCTCGGCCCGCTCGGATGGTGGGTGGGCGTGTGATGGCCGCGCGCGACCGCGAACGCCACCACCACCGCGACGATCACGGCGAGCACCGCCAGGATCGCGGCGATGATCTTGGCCTTGCTCCATGGCCGGTCACCGGACACCTGCCCGGTCAGGCCGTTGATGTACACCTGATAGGTCTTGTCCAGGTAGACGACCGTGAGCAGCCAGATCGGCAGCAGCACATGCTTGTACGCCAGCCGGTTCCAGTTGGTGTTCAGCTCGTGGATGCGCTGGTGGTCGCCGCCGATGTCGGCGCGCACGCTCGACTCGATGGCCGATTCGATCCGCTGCTGTGCCTCGGGGAACGACTCCTCCGCGTCCTTGTCATAGGTGCGGCACAGATGCCCGGCCACGAATTCCGGTGAGTAGGCGCGCGCCTGCTCCACCGGCCACGGCTCCAGCGACCGGATCCGATCCCGGTTCAGATTCTCGTTGGCCAGCACCGGCAGGTCGGCGAACTCGTTGCCGATCTCACCGGCCACCGGATGCCACCGGGTGTGGGTCTCGTAGATCGGATCCCCGTCCTCGTCGGTCCCGACCCGCACCTGATAGTCGTCGCCGCGCTCACCCTGATACCAGCTGGCGGTATCGGCGTCGTAGGTGAAATACGCGGTGTACAAGCTCGAGAACGCCCCGATCCGCCGGTACTTCCGGAAGTTGGACGGCGCGAACCATCGCTTCGACACCCACTTCTCGACCAGTTCCCGAGCCTGCTTCTCCCCCACCAGGAACGGCACCACACCGTCCACCGGCAAGCGGGCAGGCGCGTTGTGCACGTCGTCACGCTGGATCGGCGTAGCACAGTACGGGCACCGAGTAGCGGTCAGACTGCCATTGAATCCGGTTGTCCCACCGCAATTCTGGCACTTCACCTCCCATTCCCCGGTCACCTGCGGCCCCGCCGCCTGCCCCTGCAACTCCCGCAACGCGGCCATGGCGGGCCCCAGCTCCCGAGCCTCCACCGGCACATTCGGCGCGGTCACCGGCGACCGGTTCCCGCAGCTGGGACACAGCAAATCCTGCCCGGCCGGATCGAACACCAACTGTGCGCCACACGCCGAACACGGATACGTCCGAGTCATCTCGGTGCTGTGCAACATGGCCCGATCCGGAGCCGCCTGCGGCGCAGACCTCCTCTCCGAGGCCGGAGCCTCCGGCGCGCCGGCCCCCGGCACGAATACGGGCGCTACCGTCACCGGCTGCGGCATCGCACCCACAGGCGCCTGCATCGGCTGGTACGGCGAGTATCCCCCGGGAAGCGGCGGCGGCACAGCAATTCCCACGCCCCCACCTGTGGGCGGATCGCCCGCGGGACCGTGCAACCCCTGCAGCGGAACAGGGCCTTGCCCCGGCCCGGATGCCGGAAGCGCGGGCGGCATGGACGACGCCACGCCAGAGTGGCCGGGCAGTGGCGGCGGCACCGCTCCACCCTGTGCCATCGGTGAAGCTCCGCCGTGGCCTAGTCCGGAGCCCGGAAGCGGCGGTGGCATCGTCGGACCGGGTTGCGCGGCACCGGGCAGGGGCGGCGGGCCGGACGGGGTCGCCGCCTCGCCGCCGGGGTTGGCCGCGACGGGAGGGGTCCACGGGCGGGGTTCGGCGGTGTGCGGGGCGGCGTCGCTGCCGGGGAGCGGGGGCGGGCCTGCGGGGTGCGGTGGGGGCTGCTGGTCGTTCATGTGCGCTCACTCGGTGCGGCGGACTCGACGGTCACGCTATTGCGGTGGAAGGTGTTTCGGGACGCACCGAGTTGTCGGGCGTTCGATCTGGTGGGTGACCGGCTGGATTCGAGTACGGCGAACCGACCCGTCGGCGGTCATGGGCCGACGGGTGGGCCGAGCGGATACAGCCGGGTCCGGTGGGGTGGGTGCCGTTACTGCGGCGGCAGCGGCGGCGGAGTGCCGGGCAGCGGGGGCGGGGTCGCGAAGAGGGACTGCAAAGCCGGGACGGTGGAGGCCGGGGCCCAACCCGCCATGCCTTCGGCCCACACATTGGTGTCGCGAGTGAGCTGGCCGCCCGAAACGTATTGGCGTAGCTGGTCGATCGGGAACGGGCCCGCGGCCTGGCCGCCGTTGTCGAAGTGGAACTGCTGCTGGCCCGGCAGCGGCGGCGGGGCCTGCTGGGGCGCGGGCTGGGCGTAGCCGCCCTGCTGGGGCTGTCCGTATCCCGGCTGCTGCGGCTGCATGCTGCCCTGCATGGCGCCCGCCATCTGCCCGCCGAGTACGACGCCCATGCCGGCCTGCATGGCGGCTCCCATTCCCCCGCAGGGGTTCTGGGCGGCGGCGAGCATGGCGTCGGCGGCCTGCATCTGCTGATAGCGGTTGAGGTCAACGTTGTTCATGAACCCCCCGGCTTCCACGCCCCGGGCGACGCCGCGGGTCATGGCCTGCTGGATCTCCTCGGGCAGCGAGATGCTCATGGTGACGCCCTCGACCCCGACACCGAAGCCCGCCAGGCGCTGCCCCACGAATTCACGCAGCTTGTCGGACAATTCGACCTGGCGACCCTGCAGGTCGATGGCCCCGAGCCCGCTGGCCAGCACCATGTCGGAGAACGCGAGCGCGACATTGGCCCGCAACTGCTCGCTGAGCGCCTCGGCGTCGACCTCGGCGTTGGTGCCGATCATCTGCCGCAGGAACACCTCGATATCGGTGACCCGCACGTTCGCGGTGCCGTTGGCGCGGATCTGCACCATCCGGAAGTCGGGGTCGCGCACGGTGACGGGCTGCGGTGTGCCCCACCGCATATCGGTGACCGCGCGGGTATTGACGTAGTACACCTCGGACCGGAACGGCGAGTTGAACCCGTGCCGCCACCCCTGCAGGGTCGACATGATCGGCATGTTCTCGGTGGTCAGCGTGTAGTGCCCGGGCCCGTACTTGTCGGCGAGCTGCCCGCGGTACACGAAGACGGCCTGCTGTCCCTCCCGGACGATCAGCTCCGCACCGTTCTTGATCTCGTTCTCGTAGCGTGGAAACCGCCAGGCCAATGTGGTCCGGCTGTCATCCAGCCATTCGATGATGTCGACGAATTCGCCGCGGATCATGTCGAACAGGCCCATCGAGCTCTCTTTCCTCCCTCAGGCGCGACCGCAGCCCGCGCCGAGTATGGCACAGGACAGCGACGCGCCGGTCACCGTCAGATGGCTATCGAGCCAACCACGAGCGGTGTTAATGATCCATGAACGACCAAGGCCCGCGCGGACTTTCCCGCGCAGGCCATAGCGATTCGCTACCGTTCCCGGCGCGGCTCACGCGGGCGCGCCGAGCCCCCCACCCGCCACACCGGCGGTGAAGGCGTCCCACTCGCCGGGCGCGAACACCAAGGCCGGACCGGTCGGATCCTTGGAGTCCCGGATGCCGACCACGCCCCCGGCCAGAAACGCGACCTCCACGCACTGAGAACCGGTTTCGCTGCGGCTGCTCTTGAACCAACGCGCCTCGGACAGGTCACCGTTCACGATCGAACTCCCTAGCTACCTGGCGGACCAGGTCTCGCGTACGCACTTCATCCAATGTTTCGGCTCGAATGGCCGCAGCCAGCTCACTGTATCGCTGGACGTCCTCGAGCCTCTCCACGTACAGATCGCTCGTCAACCGCCCTTCGACGTAGACGACCGGCGGCTCGATCTGGTTGTTCTTCGCATCCGTGCCGAAGTCGAGCAGCACGAACGGGCCGTGTTGAAAGCCCCAGGTGTATCCGGCAGCGTATGGCTGGATCCGGACGATCACATTCGGCCGGGTGCTCAGGTCGGCGATGTGCTTGAGCTGCGCGGCCATTACGCGCCTTCCACCGACGACCCGCCGCAGCGCCGCTTCGTTCAGCAGTACTTCGACAGTCAGTGGATTGGCCTTGCGGGTCACCATCACCTGACGCTGCAACCGGATATCGACGCGCCGATCGATGTCCTCGTCATTGTCGAAGCCCGGAAAGGTCCGGAACAACGCGCGCGCATAGTCGGAGGTCTGCAGCAGTCCCGGAATCTGCTCTTGATACGTGATCAGGCGGCGAGCGGACCGCTCCATGCCGACGTACATGTTGAAGGCGTCGCTGAAAAGGCCTCCCAGAGAGAAGATCCCACCCTCGTCCTTGGCCGTCGCCGCCCGGAACGCCAGCCCGACCGCCTGCTCGGTCTCTTCGGCGTCCACTTCGTAGAGCGTGCACAACTCGCGGACGTCCTGTCGTCGCGGCTTCACCGTGCGACCGGTCTCGAGGCGCTGTAATGCGTTGAAGCTGAGCTGAACTTGGACCGCGGCCTGTTCGAGGGTCAACCCGGTCGCCTGGCGTCGTTCCCGCAGAAACCTGCCCAGTTGCCGCCGCAAGAGGGTCGGCGATACGTCCTCTGCCATCGATGCTCCCCGGAGAAGTGAATACACCTGTCACAGAATCTGAATGCTGCTACGCGCTGGATCTGGGTCCCACCCTGGGATTTCAGACTACCTAATCTGAATATTCAGATTCTTGGTTTTCACGAAGGTCCTCACTGGTCTCCTTGACGGACAGCGACGACACCCGAGGTAGGTGACGATGTCCAGCAACAACCCGTGGTCGGTGCAGGCGATCATCGACCGGATCGAACGAGAGAAGCGTCAGGCCACCGAATCCCGACCGGCGGTGGATCGGACCGCCGGGGTGGGGTACGCGGTGCGCGGGCTGTGGTCGTGCTATTCGGACCCCGGCGAACTGACTGCCGCGCAAGCGCATATCGCGATGCAGCTGCACCTCGGCTGCGGAGTCGGCACCTGTCTGGTGCGACGGCGGGCCCGCACCGCCTTGGTCTCCGCCGGGCGCATGGTTCTCGACCCACGCGCGCAGCGGTCTTCGGCGACGCCGCGCCGATCCTTGCTCACGCTGCTGCGCGCCGCCGCATTCGCCTACAGCACACTGCTTTTCGGTGGCCGCCATGCCGTGCGATGACGCGGACCTGGTCGAGATCCAGGTCATCCAGGATGTTCTCGACGCCATCGAGGCTCGCCTGCGCGACCGCGAACGCCACGGCTGGCACTTGATCGTCCCACGCACCCGCGTCTACGCCGCTCTGCTGCACGCGGTCGTGGTCAGTGCCCGTGAATCGCATCGCCTCCCAGCCACACTCGACCACGCCACGATTCTCGACACGATTCTCGATGGCGTCGAACCCGACAACCGGCATGGGGTCGCACACCCGATCGAGGACGTGCTCGACCACAGCACTGTGCCGGTCAACTGAATGACACGCAGCCACCGCGTACCGACATTCGTTCCCGCGCAACCGATATGCGGGGTGCGCACGACATCGATCCAGTTGCCGAGATCCTCGATGAGATCCAGGGCCGGGTACAGGACGGGGCGCAGTGGACGGAGTCTCGACAGCGCTACCACGCGTTCGACGAGTGGGGCGGGTCGGCGGATGAGCAGCCGGGTGCGTTCCTGGCCGGGGCTGCGGTCGTGGACCCAAACAGGCGCAGGGCGGCGTCGATGATCTGTTGGCGAGTTTCCTCGCCGCGCGCGGTCGCGGGCTCGGGGCGGGCCAAGTGTGAGCGCGGCGACATCAGTGGAGCGTTGCTTCGGTTGCCAGGATCGCGGCCGGCCTGCTTGTCCCGGGTCGACAAGGTCGTCGCTATCGTGAACGACAGGGTCACCACTCGGTCGCAACCGACGTGGCCCGGCGAACCCGCGAATCGAAAGGTGCGGCGTCAGAACATGGCAGAGGACCTGACCGTGACCCGGACGCTGGTAATACCCGCGTCCGAGTTGCGCGAGCGGTTCTCACGGTCGTCCGGCCCGGGAGGCCAGCACGTCAACACCACCGACAGCCGGGTAGAGCTGTCATTCGACCTCGCCAACTCACCCTCGGTCCCGGAGCGGCTGCGCACCCGGATGCTCGACCGCCTCGCCACCCGACTGGTCAACGGGGTACTCACGATCGCCGCATCCGAGCAACGCGCACAGCTTCAGAACCGTGCCGCCGCCCGCGAACGCCTGGCCGCGCTACTCCGTGACGCCGCCGCCACCCCACCACCGGATCGCCGCGCCACCAAGCCCTCCCGCGGCGCGAAGGAACGCCGCATCGCCGCGAAGAAGCGCCGCGCCGTCACCAAACGCAACCGACGCGTCTCCCCCGACGACTAGCCGACCAGTTGTCATCGCGGCCGTGGATGACCGCGAATCAGCTCGCGGGGATCTTGACCTCGATTTCCCCGCCCAGGTGGTAGCCATCGGCGAGGCGCAGGTTGTCACCACTCCAGAACCGGCCCGGGTCATACCAGTTCGGGCGCTTCTCCGGCAGCAGACCCATGCCCTGGTAGGTCATGGCGACGATCTCGGCGCAGTACGCGTTCTCCAGTCCCGCAGGGGTTTCGGGCGTGGCCGGGCGTTTCGGGCGCGGTACCCGGCCGCGCAGCCATCGTCCCGCGAGCGCGGTGGTGGAGGGGAAGGGCATGCCGTCCAGCCTCGCCACCATCCGCAGCGCGGCATCCTCCATCTCGCGGGTGACCGGCCGATCCAACTGGCGGATCCACGCTTGCTGCTCGTACACATTGGCCCAGCGCATGACCGCCGCCCGCAGGTCGTGCAGCTGGGCCCCGCGATGGTTGTTGCCCGACCAGACGTCGGGCAGCGAACGGCCGAGCTCGGCGTGCCAGATCAAGGCGGGGAGATCATCGATGACCACTGCCATCCCGACATGGTTGACCGGACTGTTCGTCAGTCCCCGAATCGCGCGGTCGGCACCGGAATGCCCACGGAACAGCCATAGATCACCGGTCCTGGTGAGCTCCACCGCTTCGTCCAACCCGATACTCGACACCGCTTCGCGTGACACAACAGCTAGCCTAGGCGCATGCGATGGTGGAAGTGGCTCGGCTTGGCAGGCGCCGCGGGTGTCGCGGCGACCGGCGTGGTGATCGTGCGCTCCGAACGCAAACGCCGCGCCTACACCCCCGACGAGATCCGAGACCGGCTCCACGCCCGGCTCGGCGCCGACCAAGCCCCGCGCCCGGAGTGAAACCTCCCGCCACCTTGCACCGCCCGATCCGCAGGGCATGAGAGTTGCTGCGGCGCAACTCACTTGCGCGCCCACCAACGTCCGGACCAACATCGCGCAGCTGGCCAGGCTCGCCGAACAGGCAGCGGCGGACGCCGCCGAGTAGTGCGCTGTCCACGAACGTTCGCCGGGTTCGGTGACACACCGATGGAATCGGGCTGGGCATGTGAATCAGTGTGAGGTAACGGGTATTTCGCTCTACCACGGCGCCGAGCCGTTGCAGGCGGTGACGGAGCCAGCGGCAGAGACGTCACAATGTAGTTAGGCAGCCGGATTGCTGCCTTGACCCTGCCCGGACTGCAGCATTCGTGCCCAGCTTGATGTTTCGCCCGCGACAATCGACTCGACCCGTGTGACCAACTCGGCGGAGGCATCCGATGAATTCTGATAGGGAGGTGCCCCGGTACTCCACTTAATGATCTCTGCTTGGAGAGCTACGAGTGTCTGGCTCGACCGGATCCAATTCTCTCCCCACCGGCAAAGATGGCGAAGTCCGCCCACTACGACGACGAGCGCGCCAAGAACCGCGCCGATTGTGGACCGGGCACCGAACGCAGCCGCGACGGGTATCGCTGCAGAAAACAGGATTACTGCGAACTCGGCAGTGTAGAAAGCCTTCCGTTGAAATAGAGCATTTGATTCATACCATTCGATTCGTTTACGAACGCTCTCTGGCAGTGGTGCGTGGTCGTTGTCGGCGAGGTCACTCCACCAGAATTTGACGGTTCGTGGTCGGCGGGGTGGCTTGGCCGGTGCTGCAGAGCTTGCGGACATCGGTCAGCCCTGCGCTGTTGTCGGTTTGCGGTCAGTGATCGTGATCACCAGCATCGCGGTGTCACCCAGAATCGGCAGCGCCCGCGCTGGGGCCGGCATGGGCAAGTCGAACTGCCAACGGCCCTCGGCGGTGTGCGTGATCTGACATGGGTTCGGAGTGATCGGATCTTGCTGGTCGATTTCACCACCGACCTCGCTGTTCCACGCCACCCAGGCCTGCAGGGCGTCGCCCGCGGAGTTGGGTCCGACATCGAAAATCGCCGTGTCGGCCCAATCGGGGACCTGTTCGAGATGTTCGCTGAAATCGAAGCTGTTGTCGTGCTGGACCAGCTTGCCCACCCGCAGGGTGAGGCTGTACCGGGCTCGGCCCTGGTGCTTGGCCGCGGTTTGAACCGGCGCGCTGCTCGCGGCGCTCGTCGGGTCGAAGAGGAATGTGGTGAGCAGCGGCACCGGATCGTCGGGGCTGTCTTTGCGCTGCTGCAGTTCGGCGTTGAGCTGGATCGGGGTGTACTGGTCAGCACGTTGCTCACTGAGTACAACCGGTAGTCCGCGCACTGCGAGCCGCATATCGGCCTGCCAGAAGACCGGTGGCTGGCCATCATCAATTTGCGAATACGACGGCAGGCCAGCCAAATCGACACGCACCTGCCAGCGGCCGAATAGGAATCGCCGCAGGTTCTGGTAGCCCTCTTCGGAATTGACTTCACCGTAGGTGCCGGAGTGTGACTTGAAGACGAATGCGCGATGGGCCTTTCGCACGTAGGCATGCTCAATGCGTACCAACCCGTCACTCTTCGGTCCCACCGCCACTTTCGATACGCCGTAGTCTTTCGGGTCGGTGCCGATCAGGCAGAAGACGTTGTCGGTGTCGAAGACATCCGGCGGGATTGCCTGCGGATCCCAGCCCTCGGGGGCTAGCTCACCGAATTCGTGGTGTGGCGTCAGGTATCCGTACATCTTGTCCGGCGCAAAGATGTCCGCTCCGGCCGGCCCGATCGCTTGCTCTACCCAGTTGAGCGGGCCCGCTTGAAAGACAATGCCGCCGTGGGGGGTCCCGTACGTGAACAGCTTGGCGACGAGATTCGTCGCCGGGTCGTTTTTCTCGACGGCCACCTTCTGCATCATGCAGCGCGCGATCAGTCCGCCCATCGAGTGGGCGATCAGCACGACGCGCTTGTCGTCGCCGGCGTCTACCTTGCGCTGGATCAACTTGATCAAGTCGTACAGGCCGCTGGCCGCCGACTCGATGTCGAACCCTTCGGCGGTGAAGTGCCGTCCGATATCGGTGAAGATCCGCTTGATGAAGGGTCGACCGGACGGGGCGGTGAAGGTTGTCGCGGCTTGGTCATAGAACCGGTACACCCAGATCGAATCGGCGGCGACCGATCCATCGTCGCTGGTCGCCAAATAGCTGTGCTGATCGCCGTGCACAAGCAGCTGATACTGGTGATCGATCATCAACCGCAGCATCGGGCCCTCGAACTGGTAGAAGGCGGGCTCACCCGATCCGCTGACCCGAACGTGGGTGGCGCCCTTGTTGAAGCCGTAGAACGGGTCGTCGACCTGTGCGTCGATGCCCGCGGTGGGGCCCGCGTAGCCCCGGATATAGACAATCGGCAGATGCTTCACAATGCCTCACCAACAGTGGCCGGAACCTCGTGACAATGAGCGGCTGTCCACAGGCGCTCTTGCCCCTCAGCGCAATGATCTCGCCCACCGGAGCCATCGGCGTGAGTAGTTCACTACCCGAATCGGACCGCAATTGACCCGGCCGCCGTTCGACGCTCAAATCAGGTCACCGTCCGGCCATACGCACGGATCGGGTCTCGAAACCCCGAGACCTATCGTCGCTCGTCACCGGCCCTGCGTCCCGAGTACTGCGCTACCCCAATCTCTGCCGCAAGCAAGTTCATCCGGATGGCCGAAGGTGTCGCGGGATCGGCGGATCGGACCAGGACACCGCCGCGACCCTTGGGTGTCCAATACGAGTGCAACACCGACCAGCGCGGGCGCGAATTTGCGTCCCCGCGGGGTGGCGAGGGCATCACCGGGACTGAAACCAGCCGAATATCGCAGGCCACTCTGCTGGCGGAGGTAGCCGCGCGGCGCTCCAGCGTTCACAGTTGTCAATGGTGACCGGGCTGATCGCCGCGCCGTCGAGGTCGGGTCCGCTCACGTCGGCTCTTCAACTGGGCCGACTGGATGTGAATCAGGTTCACTGTTTCTCGGCGCGTGCGTATTGCCCCTGCCGCATGAGGTCGATCAGTTCGGCGGGCAGGTCGGTGATCGGGTGGGCGTAGGCGGCGGCGAGGTCGACGGGGGTGGTGATGTGGACCGACCAGCCGTGGCGTGACAGCCAGTCGCCTGGATCGGCGCGGGCGTCGTCGTAGAGGAGGTCGCTGACGTCCAGGTCGCCGAAGGGGTTGCTGCCGAAGAACTTTGCCTCCGTGTCGGCGAAGTGGTGCAGGTCCAGGCCGCGACTGAAGTCGTCGGCCGCCACGCTGCTGCCGGGCGCGGACAGCGCGTCGATGCGTTCGAACAAGGCGTCGTGCGCGAGACCCGGCAGGAACGGCAAGAGCCCCTCGGCCGACCATGCCGTCGGCCGGCCCGGATCGAATCCGGCGGCGATGAGCACGGCGGGCCAGTCCTCGCGCAGATCGACCGCCACCACGCGGCGATCAGCCTTCGCCACGGCACCGTGCTCGGCGAGAACCCGGTCCTTGAACTCGAGCACCCGAGGCTGATCAATCTCGAACACGACCGCGCCGGCGGGCCAATCCAGCCGGTACGCCCGCGCGTCCAGACCGGACGCCAGGATCACCGCCTGCCGCACACCTTGCTGAAACGCCGCGGCGAAGAACTCGTCGAAAAATCTCGTCCGAACGCCCATGAAATGCCCGAACCGCCTGACCTCGCCCACCGACTCCGGGTCGGCCAGCATGTCGACGAAGTGCGATTCACCGGCCGCTTCGACGAACCACGCCGCGTAGTCGTCGCGGATCATCGGCTCGGGATCGGCCGTCTCGAGTGCGCGAAACGCGGCGACGCCCAGGGCCGTGAGGCCCACGCTCGTCACGATGTCCCAACTATCCCCTTCGGTTCGCATCAAGGTCACCCCACTGGTGTCAGAGATCGTCCGAGTTATGTCGAGCGGAGCCAAACGTCCGAGTATCAACCCAGTCGATTCTGCGCCCATACGGTCGCTCCGGCAACCGACCAGACACCTTCCGTCGCCAAGCCCGGCAGGTATCCACGCGACATACATTTGCACCACGAAGATGCGGCCAACGACAGCCTGGGGATCAGTCCGGGATTCTCCGCCAGGTTCCCGGACAACCCTCAGATCTAACCTTCAGCAATGTTCAGGCATCCTCGAAATAGGACCTCTGCCGCATCTTCGGCCCGGGTGGATTCCGTCGCGATCCCTACCGGGCCCCGATAGCGAACACCACCCGGACCAGGCGGCCGGGTGGTGTCGATGCGTCGCGCCGGAGCGCGATCGCCGTTCG
Organism: Nocardia sp. NPDC004582; assembly: GCF_053602115.1. NCBI lineage: Bacteria > Bacillati > Actinomycetota > Actinomycetes > Mycobacteriales > Nocardiaceae > Nocardia > Nocardia sp. NPDC004582. The sequence continues at coordinate 17,632 of NZ_JBSGCY010000071.1, forward strand.
GCGCGAATCCCTACTTGCGCCCGGTGAATTCGTCCATCGAGTGGTAGACGCCCACCGTATTGAGGTAGAAGTCGCGCAGCTTCAGCGGGAGCAGACCGGAGATGGCGCGGTTGAGGCGGGAGGTCCAGGGCAGCACGACCAGCGCGGAGCCCTTCTTCATCTCGGTCCAGGAGGTGTCGACCACTTCCTCCTGCTCGAGGATCGGGGTGAACCAGAATCCCTTGGCGCCGTCGAACATTCCGGTGTTGATGTAGGTCGGGCACACCGTGGTGAACCGGACGTGGTCGGTGCCGGACTGCTCGAGTTCCAGGCGGACCGAGTCCGACCAGCCCAGGGCCGCCCACTTCGAGGCGGCGTACACGCTCATGCGCGGGTTGGAGACCAGGCCCGCGGAGGAGGCGATGTTCAGCACGCGCGCCTCGACGCCGGTGTTGGCGACCATGGCGGGCAGGAACTCGAGGGTGATGTACATGGGGGCCAGCGAGTTGATCGCCATCGTCTTGTCGATGTCGGCCTTGTTCGTGGTCTCCCAGAAGTAGCCGTTGCCGCGCACGATGCCCGCGTTGTTGACCAGCACGTCGATGCCGCCGACCTCGGCGCGCACGGCCGCGCCCGCCTCGGCGATGGCGTCACGGTCGGACACGTCCACCACGTAGTGGTGAATCCGGCTGCCGCCCAGGGCCGCCAGCTCGGCCGCGGTCTCCTTCAGTGCCGTCTCGTTGACGTCCCACAGCACCACGTCGGCGGCCTGCTCGGCCACCGCGCGGCGCGCGAACGACTTGCCCAGCCCCATGGCGGCCCCGGTGACCAGGACCTTCTTACCGGCTACGGTCTTCATACCCCTCTGTACCCCTGTCGGATGGTCGGCGGAATCACTTTTGCCGCAGTGTCTTCATGACGTTCAGGTAGAGCGTCATGGTCTTGGCCCACAGCTGCTCCGACATGCCCGGCAGCGGCGCGATGGGCAGCACGCGCTGCACCGCGATGGTCTGGGTGTCGATGTACTTCAGCAGGCCCTCGGGTCCATGGCGGCGGCCCGTGCCGGAGATGCCGAGCCCGCCCGACGGCGCGGCGACCGAACCCCACGCGGCGATGAAGCCCTCGTTCACGTTCACCGATCCGGCGTTGACCCGGGCGGCGACTTCGCGCCCGCGGGCGGTGTCGCGGCTCCACACGCTGGCGTTGAGCCCGTAGGCGGTGTCGTTGGCCTGCGCGACGGCTTCGTCGTCACTGTGGACGCGGTACAGCGACACGACCGGTCCGAAGGTTTCCTCGCGGTAGACGGTCATGCCCTCGCGCACACCCTCGAGGATGGTGGGCTCGTAGAAGTACGGACCCAGGTCCGGGCGGGCCTTGCCGCCGGCGAGGACGGTCGCGCCCTTGGCGACGGCGTCGTCGACGTGCTTGGCCACATTGTCGATCTGGCGCGGGAAGGTCAGCGACCCGATCTCGTAGCCGAAGTCGAGGGTCTTGCCGAGCGTCAAATCCTGGGTGTGCGCGACGAATTCGCGGACGAACTGGTCATACACCGTGTCGTGCACATAGATTCGCTCGATCGACTCGCACAGCTGCCCGGCGGAGGCGAAGCAGGCGCGCACCGCGATCTTGGCGGCCGCGGAGACGTCGGCGTCCTCGAGCACCAGCAGCGGGTTCTTGCCGCCCAGTTCGAGCGAGTAGCCGATCAGCCGCTCCCCCGCCTGCTGGGCGATGGTGCGGCCGGTGGCGCTGGACCCGGTGTAGTCGACGTAGTCGGCGCGCGCGATGACCTCGGTGCCGACGACCGCGCCACGCCCGAGCACGGCCTGCCACAGCCCCTTGGGCAGACCCGCCCGCTCGGCGATGTCGATCGCCCACAGCAGGGTCAGCGCGGTCTGATTGTCCGGCCGGCCGATGACGGCGTTTCCGGCGAGCAACGCCGGCAGCGCGTCGGAGGCGCCCAGCGCGAGCGGGTAGTTCCAGGGCGAGATGACCGCGACCACGCCCTTGGGCCGGTTGCGCACCTCCACCTGGGTCAGCACCGGCATGACGCCGCGCGGCTTGCGGTGCGCCAGAATCGATTTGCCCTCGGTGGCGTAGTAGCGGGAGTTCACCGCGACATCGGACACCTCGTCGAAGGCGTGCACCCGGGACTTGCCGGTCTCGAGCTGGACGATGTCGAGGATGGTGTCCTGCTCGGCCAGCACCAGATCGTGGATGCGGCGCAGCAGCGCGGCTCGCTCCCCGACCGGGACCTGCGCCCATTCGGCCTGCGCGGCGCGCGCGGTGGCGAAAGCGGCCTCGATGTCGGCGACCGAGGATTGCGGCAGGTCGGCGATCTTGGCGCCGGTGGCGGGCGCGAACACCTCGACCGAGGGCGCACCGCCCGCGACGGCATGGCCGAGCAGACGCTGGACCAGGTCAAAAGGCAGCGCATCGGCGGCGGCGAGCTGCGGGGCAGTCGTCATTGGTCGCCCTCTCGAAGAGTTGGATCCGGTGGAGCTCACTATTAACTGAACACCAGTGTTACATGAACACCAGTGTTAGATTAATAGACGTGACGCATGCGATGTCAAGCCCTCCGGCGGACAAGGCCACCCCCGCCCGCCGCGGCCGCCCCCCGCAGACGGAGCAGCAGGCCGACCAGGTGCGCGCCCGCATCGTGCTGGCAACCGCCGACGTGTTCGCCGCGCACGGGTCCCGCGGGCTGAGCGTGGCCCGCATCATCGAGCAGGCCGGGATCGCGCGGCCCACCTTCTACCGGTATTTCGCCAATGCCACCGAGCCCCTGCACGCGGTGCTCACCGTCTCCAACGACGACCTCGTCGGCGGCATCCGCTCGGCGCTGGAACGCACCGAGGAGCCGGTCGAGCTCGGCATCAACATGATCGAGGCGTATCTGCACTGGGCGGGCGGTCACGGCTCGATGCTGGCCCCGCTGTTCGCCGAACTGCACGATCCGGGCTCACCGGTGTCCGAGTATCGGAATCGGGTGGTCGACGACATCCGGGTGCTGGTGCGAAACAAGATCACCGGCCTGGGCCGCCCCGCCCCCACCGACCTCGAACTCGACACCGCGCTGCACACCTGCGAATACGTCGTCTTCCGCATCTCGGCGGCGGCCCCGCACGGCGAACCCGACCAGACCACCATCGACGCCGCGCGGTTGACCATGATTCGCGGCGTGCTCACGATGCTCGGCACCCGCCAGGACGTGGAATACGCGCTCACCGTTCCGGGACTGTTCGAATCAGCCTGATCCGGGCGATCTGACCCGTTGGCCCGGACCGGCGATCGAATGACGCACGGACGGAACAGATTCGATGCCGTTCAGTATGCGTCGAGGTGGGCCTCGATGAGTTTGACCGCGGTGCCCGCGCCGTCCTCCTGGGCGATCCGTTCCGCCAGCCGGGTGGCGTTGTCGCGGTAGAAGCTGTCGGTGGTCATCGCGTGCAGGGCGGAGACCAGGCGGTCGACCGAGAGTTCCGGCTGCGCGATGGTCGCCGGACTGACACCGAGTTCCCGCGTCCGCCGCGCCCAGAAACCCTGGTCGGCTTGGCCGGGGACGGCGGCGAACGGCATACCCGCACGCAGACTGGCCGAGGTCGTTCCGGCGCCACCATGGTGAATCGCGGCCGCGACCTGCGGGAACAGCCAGTCGTACGGCACACTGCCGATGGTCATCACATCCTCACCACTGATGTCGAGGTTCATCCAGCCCGTCTGCACGACCGCGCGGCCGCCGAACCGCCGCAGCGTCTCGTTCAGCAGCTCCGAGAATTCGGCGCGACGATCGCGACCTTCGGTGGTGCTGCCGAATCCGACGAACACCGGGGGCGGTCCGGCTTCGAGGAAGTCCACGAGTTCGGTCGGAGGCTCCCAGTCCAGCGGCCGCGGCGGCCACCAATAGCCGGTCACCTCCAGCCCCGGGCGCCAGTCCGCGGGCCGCGGCGACACACTCGGCGAATAGCCGTGCAGCACCGGCCATTCCGACGCGGTGCGCCGTCGCCGCAGTTCACGCGGGGACACCTTCGGCAGCCCCAGGTCCCGCCGGAAGTCGGCGACCGGCCCGCGATAGACGGTGTCGAACAACCAGGCCCCGACATCGGCCGTCAGCCGATTCCGGAACCCCCCGAAATCCTTGTCCCCGACCAGACTCGGCGGATGCTGCGTGGTCGCCGACAAGGGAAACAGCCGCAATCCGATCGCCGGAATCCCCTTGGCCTCGGCGAGCTGGAATCCCGAGAACTCGGTGATCGGACTGAGCAGCAGCGCGTCCATCGGCTCGTCGATCAGTGCCTCGATCAACCCGCTTCCCAGAAACCGCTGGCCCTCCGGCCAAGCCAGCTTCTCCGGCACCACCAAATCCTCGTGCCCGCTCAGATCGACATTGAACGGATCCGACTCGTCCACCTTGACGTCGGCCCCCATCAGCCGAAATTCGAGCCCCGCCTCGGTAATCAACTCCCGGAACAAACAATGCGCGGCGACCACCACCTCATGCCCCGCATCCCGCAACCGCAACGCCACATCCAGCAATGGCGCCACGTCCCCCCGGGTCCCCATCGCCGCAATAACCACCTTGCTCACGCGTCAACTCCTGCCCGACGAGACCCGATCGAATTCACCCCTCGAATATCGAATGCCCACTGCCACTTGGCAACCGATCGAACGCCCCAGTCAGGAGCGTGTCGCCCGCAGTCGACCACGGCCCCGGGCACCCCGGCCGTCCGGTACCACCGGCAGGGGTAGCGAACTCGACAGCCGCGAATCGGTCCGTTCGCGGGAGCCGGTAGCGTTCCGCAGGACAAGATCGACTCGGGGGAAAGGCACACTGCGCATGCATCGGATTTCACGGCCGTCGACACCGCGACTGCGTAATCGGCGCAGACGATTTCGGCTGTCCGCAGGCCTGGCGGGCATCCTGCTCACCGTGCCGGCCTGCTCGTACGGCAATGAAACAGAAACTCCGACCGCGTTCACCTCGCCGCCCTCGTGCGACGACGCCGACCGCTCCATACGGAGCGCGCTGCGCGAGTACGTCCCGAAGCTGTTCCAGGAGAACCGGCATCTGCGGACAGAGAGCACCAATTTGGCGGCCTACTCCCGATCGGTGCACTGCGAACTCGTCCTCGAGAATCCGATGCCGCGCACGGCCGACGTGCCCGCGGCCGGGCCACTGTCACGCACCATCGTCATCGACCTCGATGTCTCCCCGCCAAGGAGCGTCAGCACGACCATGAAGCCCAACCGGCCGGACTCCTACGTCCAGTCGACCACGCCCCTGTCCGGTGTGGGTGAGGAGGCACTGAGCTGGACCGGCCAGCAGAACCCGTTGTCCGACGAAGGCGGAGCCAGCGCCCGGATCGGCACGCTCCGTATGGACGTGCGAATCACCGGTGCGGACTGGTCCGGCGGAGACACCGAACCCGTGTGGACATCGCGCTATTTGAAGTCGGATCTTCGCTCGGGCGCGGAATCCCTCATCCGCGCACTGACCGCTGACCTCCCGGAGAACCTGCCGCGGACGACGCTCACCTGGCCACTGCCGACACCGTCGACGACCAGCCCTCCGACCGAAGAACCGCCCATCACCTCGTGGGATCCGTGCACGATCCCCGACTCCTCGATCACGGCCGCGGGGTTGGATCCGGCGAGTAAGAAGGTCGGTGGATACGGCAGTCTGGTCAACGGCTGGAATGCCTGCCAGTGGCACAAGGACGATTTCGACTTCTCGATCAGTGCCGGGTCCGATCGGTTCCTGTACGCCTACTTCTACCCCGGACACGACACCCGCTTCCGGCCGATCGGCATCGGCGGGCGGGTGGGTTTGAGCCTCCCGAGCGAGTCCTACAGCGAGCACAGCTGCAACCTCGCCTTCGACGCACCGCAAGGCGAGCGGGCCGGCGCACCGGTGGGTGCGGTCGAGATGGTCGTCTCGTCGTGGAGCGATCGACGCTACAGCCGAGATGAGCTGTGCGACAAACTGTTCGGCATCGCGGGCTCGCTCGTCGCACAGCTTCCACCGGGTCGCTAGACCGGGCGACCCACGGAAATCCGCTGGCCCGGTCCATGGGGCGGGATTCACAATCCGGCCATGGCGATCACGGAGAGGGCGGGCCGGATTCCGGTCCGAGTTCAGGCGACCGGATGGGGGCTGTTGTCGTGGGTGTTGTTCGCCGGCTCGGGGCCGTTGGCCAAGGCCATGATGGTGGCCGGCTGGAGCCCGGCAGCGGTGACCTCGGCGCGAATCGCCCTGGCGGCGGTGCTTTTGTTGCCGGTGGTGGCCGGGTTCCGTCCGCGCACGCTTCTGTGCTCGCGGTCGCAGCTCTGGTTACCGGTCGCCTATGGACTGCTCGGTGTTGCGGGCGTTCAGCTGTTGTTCTTCGTGGCGGTGGCCGAAATCCCGGTGGGAGTGGCGATAGTTCTCGTCAACCTCGCGCCCGCGTTCGTCGCATTGTGGATGCGAACCGCCCGGGATACGCGTTTGCGCGGGTCGGTCTGGGCGGGAATCGCATTCGCGATTACCGGATTGGCCATTGTCGCCCAACCTTGGCAGTCCAGCGGCCTGAATCTGGTCGGGCTGACGGCAGGCCTCGGTTCGGCGATGTGCTCGGCCGCCTACTTTCTTCTCGGTGAGTATGGCGCCCGCCGAACCGACCCGTCTGGACTCACCGCGTCCGGACTGGTGGTCGGAGCTATCGCGGTCACCGTGATCGCCCCGCCGTGGACCCTCCCTTCCGAGCTGCTCACAGCCCCGATCGCACTCGGCGACCGCCACCTGCCCGCCTGGCTCGTCCTGCTGATCCTCGCCGCCTTCGGCACCGCCGTGCCCTACCTGACCGGACTCCGAGCCCTCCAAGAGCTGCCTCCGATCGCGGCCAGCGTGCTCGCCGTGGTCGAGCCGCTGGCCGCCACCGTCCTGGCCTGGCTACTCCTCGGCCAGTCGCTCCACCCGATCCAGATCGTCGGCGCGGTCATCATGCTGATCGGCGCGACGGCCGTGCAGATCGGAAGCGTCGGCGGGGTCAGCCGATCGGTTGATATCGATGTCGGCCGGATGGGGGTGGGAGAAGGAGCCGGTGCACCGATTCGGGGGTGGGTGGGGGTGCGGAGCATGGGAGGGGAAGGCAATTCGGTCGACGGATGGAGCAGCGGTTATGGGGACCTCGTGGTGGCGTGGGCGTGCTCGGGGAGTCCGGGTCGGGGTGGCGGTGGTGGCCGGGGCCGTGCTCGTGGCCGCCTGCTCGGCCGAGCCGGGGGGCAAGGAAACCGCGGAGAGCAGTCAGCAGACGCAGAACGGATCGGTGATGATGTCCGACAACAGTGGTTCGGGGCCGGTCGAGGTGCCGGCGGAGCAGGCGAACAAGGCGTTGCTCAGGGCCGCCAAGGATGGGGACGCGGACGGGGTTCGGGCCGCGTTGAATCAGAAGGCGCAGGTGGAGACTCGGGATGGGTCGGGGCGGACGCCGTTGATGATCGCGGTGCTGGATGACAATCTGCCGGTCGCCAAGGTGCTCATGGAATTCAAGGCGGATCCGGATGCGAAGGATGATCGCGGGGAGAGTCCCTGGGTGAATACCGGGGTCACCGGCAGTGTCGCCATGATGGAGCTGCTGCTGCCCGCGCAGCCGGATTTGACGTTGCGGAATCGGTTCGGCGGGAACGCGCTGATCCCGGCGGCGGAGAAGGGCCATCTCGATTACGTGCGGGAGGTGTTGCGGCAGACCGATATCGACATCGATCACGTGAACGATCTCGGCTGGACCGCGCTTCTCGAAGCCGTCTATTACGGCAATGGCAGTGCCGTGTATCGCGATATCGTCCGGGTGCTGGTGGACAATGGCGCGAATGTCTCGATTCGTGATGCCAAGGGGCGCACGGCGTATGACCACGCGGTGCGGCGCGGGTTCAGTGAGATCGCGGCGATGATCAAACCCCGGTGACGCCGAGCGGCTGGACGCGTTCGAAATGGATGGCGGGGTCGGTGATCTTGCCGAAGCGCAGGGCGGGCAGGTCGCGCAGGTAGTTCATGTGCAGCTTCCACGGGGCGCGGGTGCCCTGCTTGGGCAGGATGTCGAGGGAGCGCAGGACATAGCCCGGCTCGAAATCGAGGAAGGGGGCCGGGCCGACAGCGGGGTCGCGGATCGGGGTGGCCTTGGTGTAGCCCTCGGCATCCATGTGGCGGAGCAGACGGACCACGTATTCGCACACCAGGTCCGCCTTCAACGTCCAGGAGGCGTTGGTGTAGCCGATGATGAAGGCGAAGTTGGGGATGCCCGAGAGCATCATCGCCTTGTAGGCCATGGTGTCGGGCAGATTGACGTCGTGGCCGTCCACGGCGAGGGCGACGCCGCCGAAGGGGATCAGATTGAGGCCGGTGGCGGTGATTACGATATCGGCGTCCAGGTCACGGCCCGATTCGAGACGCAGACCGGTTTCGGTGAAGGTGGCGATGCGGTCGGTGACCAGGTCGAGCTTGCCCTGGCGGATGGCCCGGAAGAAGTCGCCGTTGGGCGACAGGCACAACCGCTGATCCCACGGCTTGTAGCTGGGATTGAAGTGGGTGTCGATATCGAAACCCTCGGGCAGCCAGCGCTGCTGCCAGCCGCGGATCCAGGCGCGCATGCGCGTCGGATAGCGTTGCGACAGTTGGTACATCGCGGTGCTCAGGGCGACGTTCTTGGCGCGGGCCACCGCGTACGCGGCGCGGGCGGGCAGGAACTGGCGGGCGCGGTCGGCCAGGCCGTCACGGGCGGGCAGGGAGATGATGTAGGACGGCGACCGTTGCAGCATGGTGACGTGCGCGCCCTGTTCGACCAGCGCGGGACCGAGGGTGACGGCGGTGGCACCCGAGCCGATGATGACGACGTGTTTGCCGTCCACGTCCACCGAGTCCGGCCAGTGCTGCGGGTGGATGATCGGGCCCGGAAAGCGTTCCGTGCCCGGGAAATCCGGGGTGTAGCCCTCGTCGTAGCGGTAGTAGCCCGAGCAGCTGAACAGGAAGTCCGCGGTCAGGGTGACCGGTTCCCCGTCGTGGTCGGCGGTCACCGTCCAGCGGTTGCGCGGCGAGGACCATTCGGCCCGCACCACCCGGTGCCGGTACCGGATGTGGCGGTCGATGTCGTTCTCCGCGGCGGTGTCGCGCAGGTACGCCAGGATATCGTCGCCGTCGGCGATGGCCTTCTCCCCCAGCCATGGACGGAACCGATAGCCGAGGGTGAACATGTCGGAATCGGAGCGAATGCCCGGATAGCGGAACAGGTCCCAGGTGCCGCCGCTGGCCTCCCGCGCCTCCAGCACGGCGTACGTGCGCCCGGGAAAGGCGCGCTGCACATGGTAGGCGGCATCGATGCCGGACAATCCGGCCCCGACTATGAGCACATCGACGTGCTCCGGCGTAGTGGCCATGACCCCAGCATATTCTTCAAGCCGCGAACGCAGTGCCCGATGCTGCCGCTACCGGAATTTCCGCTGGTTGTATGCGGCCATGACGTTGGTGACGCCGGTGTGGAGGCGGCTGGCTGGTGGCTGATTTCCGGCGGTCGAATGGGGTCAAATGATAGTTGTAGTGGATGTTCCAAACATCGAAGGCGGCCGTTCGCTGGTGTTCGCTGGTCCATTCGCGGGCGTAGCGCAATTCCTCGGCCAGGATGCCGAAAACCAGGTGGGCGTGGAGAGCGAAATCATAGTGTCTGCCCTTTTCTGGCATCTCTCGTGTCTGCCATCAACCACTACGATAAAGTCGAGATATGCAGTTGCGGTACAACTTCCGCATCTATCCGACACCGGGCCAGCGGGTTTCGCTGGCGAAGGCGTTCGGTTGTGCGCGGGTGGTGTACAACGACGCGTTGGCCGCGCGGGAGGCCGCGCGCCGCGACGGGCAGCCATATGTGATGGACGCGGCGCTGTCGAAAGCGTTGACCGAGGCCAAGAAAACCCCCGAACGCGCCTGGCTGGGCGAGGTGTCGTCGGTGGTGTTGCAGCAGGCGTTGGCTGACCTGAACACCGCCTACCGCAACTTCTTCGCCTCGATCACCGGCAAGCGGCACGCCGCGCGAGTGGGGCGGCCTCGGTTCCGGTCCCGCAAGTACAACCGGCAAGCCATCCGGTTCACCAAGAACTCACGATTCGCGGTGACACCGGGCCGCAAACTGCGGTTGCCGAAGATCGGCGACGTGATAGTGGCGTGGTCACGGGAACTGCCGTCCGAGCCGTCGTCGGTGTCGATCATCAAGGACGCGGCGGAACGGTACTTCGCGTCATTCGTGGTACTGACAGACGACCAGCCGCTTCCGGAACTGGATGCGGAGGTGGGTATCGACCTCGGCTTGTCGACGTTCGCGGTGCTGTCGGACGGCAAGGTCATCGAGTCGCCACGTTTCCTCCGTCAGGCCGAGCGCCGATTACGGAAGGCGCAGAAATCGTTGTCCCGCAAGGAGAAGGGCTCCAAGAATCGCGCGAAAGCTCGGTTGAAGATCGCCCGTGCTCACGCGAAAGTGGCTGATACGCGCCGGGATTGGGCGCACAAGAAGTCCACGATGATCATCCGCGATAACCAAGCGGTGTTCGTGGAGGACTTGTGCGTGAAAGGTCTCGCGCGTACCCAGTTGGCCAAGAGTGTGCACGATGCCGGGTGGGGCATGTTCACCCGCATGTTGGAGGAGAAAGCCGCCCGGTACGGGCGCACCTTCGTCAGGGTGGATCGCTGGTTCCCGTCGACCCGCATGTGCTCGGGGTGCGGGGCGATCGGGGACAAGAAGGCCCTGCATGTCCGTGAATGGGCGTGCACTTGCGGGGCCATCCACGACCGAGACCTGAACGCGGCCATCAACATTCTCGCGGCGGGACGCGCCGAGAGGTTAAACGCCTGCGGAGGGACCATAAGTCTTTCCGCCTAGCGGAAAGCAAGTCCCTGTGAAACAGGAACCCACCGAGAGCGCTCGTCAGGGCGCTGGTAGGAATCTTCGGCCTTCACTTCAGACCGGAGAGGACGTCAAGAACGCGACAAGAATTCCCCGATCACGCCCGCCACCCGATCCGGATCCCCCTTGTCGATCCCGAAATGGTCGAGGCCGGGCACGATGGCGCGCTCGCAATCCGGGATCACCGAGGCGAGTAGCTCCTGGTCGGAGGCGGTCCAGGGCCGCCGGTCCTTGTCCCCGTCGAGCAACAGCACCCGGGCGGTGATCTCCGCGTAATTCCGATACGTGTTGTCGAAACGCGCGTACTGCCGGTGCTCGACGAGATTCTGCGGTAATTGCGCGATGACCTCGTCCTTCTCGGGGGCCTTCATCATGATCGGCATCATGCGCCGGAACATCCACCGCGGCGTCTTCCGGATGGAGTCCGGCCCGATCGCCCGCAGGAACTCGATGAACGCCTCCAGGGGTTTGCCCTGGGCCAGGTATTTCTCGTAGGCGCCCATCCACCCCAAGGGCATGGACCCGTTCACCGACAGTCCCGGCTCGTACACCGCGACCTTCGCGATCCCCGGGTTCTTCCGCGCCGCCTCGAGCGCCACGAATCCCCCGTAGCTGTGCCCGACCAGGAACCCCGCGCCCGTTTTGTCCTGGAGCGCCCGCACATCCGCGCAATCGTCCTCGACCCCGTGCTCGGGACGCTGCGGCCCGCTCTCACCGTGCCCGCGCCGTTCGATGGTGTGCACGGTGAACGCGGTGGCCAGGGCCGCCGCGAACCGCTCATACCCGCCGGCCAGGGACAACACTCCCGGAATCACGATCACGCCCGGCCCACTGCCCCGGCTGAGGTACACGATCCGCGTGCCGTCCTCCGACACCACCGAGTCCGTGCTCGGTTCCGCTTCGAAATCGACCATGCCAAGCCCTCCCCTCTCGGGCGCCCCGATCGGAAAGACCGCGGCGTCAGCGGTATCGCGCATCGCTCACGCTACGCCGCCACGCCCGCCCCGCACACGCTCGGCGAAACTCCGCACCCCGCAGCGTGTCCAGACCCCGGATCACTCCCGATTGCGCAGGCCACTCGCGCGCAGGACGCGGCGGGCGATGCCCGACCGGATCGATTCCTCGGTCCCGAGGATCCGCACCTGCTTCCGGGCCCGGGTCACGGCCGTGTACAGCAGCTCTCGGGTGAGCAGGGTCGATTCCGGCCCCGGCAGCACCGTCGAGACGGTGTCGTACTGACTGCCCTGGCTGCGGTGAATCGTCATGGCGTAGACGGTGGTCACCCCGGGGAATTGGGTGGGGTGCACCAGATACGGCTCGGTGCCGCGCTGCAGCGCCGCGCGCAGCGTGCCGTCGGGCGCGCGCACGATGACACCGGTGTCGCCGTTGTAGATCCGCGCCTCGTGGTCGTTGGCGGTGACCAGCAGCGGCTGCCCCGGGTACCAGTGCCCGGCACCGGGATCGGCGCTGATCCCCGCCCCGATCACCCAGCCCGCCGCCAGCCGGTCCCAGCGTTCGACACCGTAGGGACCCTGCCGGTGCGCGCACAGCAGACGATGCGATTCGAGGGCGGTGAGCGCGGCGGTCGCGTCCCCCGCCAGCGCGGCGTCGGTGGCGTCGCGCGCTGCCCGCAGCACGTCCGCGCGCACGCCGGCGATGTCCTCGGGCGCGTGCAGCGACAGTTCGTCACCGCCGTCGGCGAGCAGGGCCAGCGCCGCATCGGCGTCGCCCGCGCGAATGGCGACCGCCAGCTCCGCGATCCGCCCACCGAAGCGGCGACCCCGCGTCAGCCGGACGATGCCGCCCCGCAGCCGTTCGCGTTCGCGCCCCGACAGCGCGTCCGGATGCGCGGCCGTCGCCCGCAGGTCCCCGCCGAGGATGCGTTCCAGCGCCGGATTCGCCTGTCCCGGAACAGGTCCGGCGACGAGGTCGGCCAGCACCGCACCCGCGTCGACCGACGCCAGCTGGTCGGGGTCACCGACCAGCACCAGCCGCGCGTCCGGCCGGACCGCGGGCAGCAGCCGGCTCATCATGGTCAGCGACACCATCGAGGTCTCGTCCACCACGATCACGTCGTAGGGCAGCCGGTTGAACTCGTTGTGCTTGAACCGTCCCGCGCCGCCGCGCTGCCAGCCCAGCAGCCGGTGCAGCGTGGCGGCGGTGAGCTCGGGCAACCCGATCTCACCCGCCTGCTCACGCACCGCCTCCTGCATGCGCGCCGCCGCCTTGCCGGTCGGCGCCGCCAGCGCGATCCGCAGGGCGGGCGTGCCCGGCACAGCCTGCTGATGCGCCACCAGCAGCGCCAGCACCCGGGCGATGGTGTGGGTCTTACCGGTACCGGGTCCACCCGCGACCACGGTCGTCCACTGCGTCGTGGCCAGCGCCGCCGCCAGCCGCTGCCGATCCGGCGGCTCACCGGGCCCGCCGTGATCCGGGAACAGCCGATCCAGTTCGCGCCGCACCAGTTCCGCGTCCACCATCGGGTGCGAGGCGGCCCGCTCGGTGAGCACTCGCCGGATCGTCTCCTCCTGCCGGTAGTACCGGTCCAGGTAGAGCAGCGGCCCGGTGTCGCCGCCCGACCCGGCACTGCCGCCGCGCGGGCCGGCCTCGCCACCGCCCCGCGAGCCGGAGTCACCGCCGGGCGGGTCGATGAGGCGCAGCGGGCGCAGCGGCCCGGCCGGGCTCCCGGTCACCAGCGGGCTCACCCGCAGGGCCGCGATCACCATGTCCACGTCGGGCCAGGGCAGGGTGGCCGGATCGATGGCCGATTCCTCGGTGTCCTGAGCGTCCACGCCGATCTCGTGCATGCGCCGCACTTCCAGGCACACAGACCCGGATCGCACCGCGCGCACCGCCAGCGCGGTCGCGAAAACCACCGCCTCCGACCGTTCTCCGCCCAGCCGCGCGAGCCGCAACGCCACATGCACATCCGCCGCCGACAGCACCCCGGCCGCATTGAACACCTGCAGCAGCCCGGTCCCGCGCTGCGCCAGCTGAATCGAAGTCATCGCACCACTCCCGTGTCACCGGCGAGCAGCGCCGAGAGGTCCTCCACCAGTTCGGCGGGTGGATGCCAGTCGAAGACGCCGCAGCCGTCGGGGGTCTCGGGCCCGATCATGCCGCGCACGAACAGGTATCGGATGCCGCCCAGGTGGCGCGCCGGATCGTAGCCGGGCAGCCGCCAGCGCAGATACCGGTGCAGCGCGACCGAATACAGGATGGCCTGCAACGGGTAGTGCGAGCGCATCATCTCCGCGGCCATGCGGTCGCGGGTGTAGTGCGCCACCGTCAGGTCGCCCATGCCGAGCCGGTTGGTCTTGTAGTCGACGACCAGGAATCGCGGTCCGGCCATCCGCAGCACGGCGTCGATACTGCCGGTCAAGTACCCCCGCAGCGGTGTGTCGTCCAGGTGCGCGAGCTGATCGGCGTAGGGCGCGAAGATGTCGTCGGCGGGCAGGTGGCGGCGCAGCAGATCGGCGATGCGCGGCACCGTGACGCGCGCGGCGACCGGGTCGTCCCCGCCGGCGAGCGGCAGTTCGAAATCGAGCTCGCTCAACCGATCCCGGGTCGAGAACCCGGCGAGCGTCCCGTCCCCGATGGGCGTGTGCATGACCGCCAGCAGCGCCCCCGACAGCACGTCGGGGTCCGCGTCGAACATCTGCTCGTTCACCGCGTGCAGGCAGCGCGCCCGGATCTCGGCGGCCAGGTCGGGGGCGTCGGTGTCCACGTACTCCAGCACCTCGTGCACCAGGGTGCCGAACTCGGCGCCGTAGGGCAGCGAATTCATCAGCGAGGGCGCGGCGCCCGCGAACGCGCTCAGGTCGTCGGCGAGTACGGCCGGATCAGCCGGTTCGTCGGAGACGCCGCCGCCCTCGGGAACATCGGCGGCGGGCAGGGCGTCGTGCGCGCCCGCGGTCAACGCCGAATAGGAGGTGCGCCGCCACGCCTGATCCAGCACCCGGTCGAAGCGGGCGGCGGCCAATGGTTCGGCGGCCGTGGCCGTGTCGTCGTGCGGCAGGCGAGCGCGCGTGATCTCCCGGACCGGTTCGACGGCGATGACGCCGGGCTCGGCCGTCGACGCCCACTCCCGAATCCGTTCCAGCACTACCGAATCCGCGGGCACCGGCACCTTGTCCGCCACGGCGGGACTGCCCGGTTCGCGCCCCAGCAGCATGCGATGCAGCGGCGCGGTCTGGGTGTCGTAGGCCGGTGCCCACCAGGCCACCACCTGCGCGCCCGCCCGCGTCAACGCCACGTACAGCAGGCGCAGTTCCTCGGCCTGCTCCTCGGCTTCGGCGCGCAGCCGCCGGGAGTTGTAGCCCGGCGCTTCGGAGCCGCCGACATCGAGCACCCGGCGGCCCTGCTCGTCATGGAACAGCAGCGTCGGCGGATTGCGCAGCTTGGCCGCGTCCCACGCGAAAGGCAGGTACACGACCGGGAATTCGAGCCCCTTGCTGGCGTGCACGGTCGCCACCTGCACCGCGGCCGCGTCCCGATCGAGCCGACGGCTGCGATCGGCCACGCTCCCGGAGGCCGGATCGCGCACCCGGTCGGCCAGCCAGCGGGTCAGCGCGGACAGCCCCAGACCCTCGCGCAGGGCCGCGTCGTCGAGCAGCTGCGCGATCTGGCGCAGGTCGGTGAGCTGCCGTTCGCCGCCTTCGAGCGCCAGCAGCCGCGGCGCCAATCGGGTTTCGGCACTGAGCTTCTCCGCGACGGCGGCGAACCCGGCCCGGGCGAACAACCGGGCCGCGTCGCGCAGGTCGGCGCTGAGCCGGCCCACCAGATCGGCTCCCCCGGCGTCGATCTCGGCCGCGCTCACCCCGAGCAGCGCCGTCCCGGCCGCCAGCCGCACCCGGTCCCCGCGATGCGGCTGCTCGACCGCCCGCAGCACCCACAGCCATTCGGTGGCCGCGGGCGTCCCGAACACGCTCGCACCACCGGCCAGCACCGAGGCGACCCCGGCCGCCTCCAGTTCGGTCCGCACCAGCTCCAGCTGCGCGCGATTGCGCACCAGCACCGCGATATCGCCGGGCCCGATGGCCCTTTCGCGGGCAGTCCCGGCATCGATGAGCACCCCGGACCCGAGCAGCCCGACGATATCGGCGGCCACGTCGACGGCCACCCGCTCCCGCTGCCGGCCCACCGTCGGATACCCGGACTTGTTGAGCGGCCCGGCCCCGCTGCGCGGCAGGCACCGCAGCCGCAGCGGCGTCACCCGCTGGGGCGCGCCCGACAGCCG
>NZ_JBSGCY010000072.1:0-33708 GCF_053602115.1 Nocardia sp. NPDC004582
CCTCGGGGTAGAAGAAGTTGATATTGGCCATGGAGGACGAGAAGTTGCCGCCGCCGATCCCGCGCCCGCCGCGACACTCGCGGAGATCCGATCCGCGGAAGCTGTTTGCGATGCGTTGACCGGACTCGCCGCGGACGCTCTGGGCACGCTCCGCCCGGCGCTTGCCGCCCGGCTGCTGAATCGTTGCCGAAATTATCTCGACGTTCACCTGCCCGCCGCCGACACGGCGTGGCGACCGCGCGTGCGGCTGCACTGGGTGAGTGCCGAGACCGCGCTGTCGGCCCCCGGCTCCGGATTGATCTCCGCCCCCGCCGCCGATCCGGCCGCGGGCGCGGGGCCGGTCCCGTCCGACCCGGCCCTGGCCCACGCCGAGGCCGCGGTCGCGCTGGCGGAAAAGTCGCCCTCGCTGCGGCATCTGGTGAAATCCCGGCTACTGCTGGCGGCCGCCAGCGCCGCCGCCGGCGAGCTCGATCGATCCCGTGCTCTCGCAACCGAAGTCGATCGGGCCTGCGTCGAACACGAGCTGCTCCCGCTGCGCTGGGCCTGCGCCATGCTCCGCTCCGGCGTCGAGCCCGGTGGCGACGGCGCGGCGGTGGCGGCCGAGTGCGCGCGGTTGCTGGCCGCTCGCGGTGGGCGATTGCGTTCGGCGAGCGAGCTTCTCGGACGTCCCTGAGTCATCCACTCGGCATCGCTGAGTGATCTCCGGCACTTCCCTGAGACTGCCCCGAGAACGACCCCGTAACGATTGGCGCGAGTACGCCAGCCGCTATTGTTGGACCGTTCCGCCCCTCCGCGGAAGCACCGGCTCGCCTTCCCGCCGCCGTGCCACTCTCGTAAACGCCAGGAACAGCTCTGACGATGAACAACACGGGTGAGGAGTTGGATCCCGCTGTCGTCGCTGCCGCAGCGCAGGGCGACCGGGCGGCCCTTTCCCAGGTACTGGTGAGCATCCGCCCGCTCGTGGTGCGGTATTGCCGCGCGCGCATCGGAACGGCCGAACGCGGCCAGCTCTCCGCTGACGACGTCGCGCAGGAGGTCTGTCTCGCCGTCATGACCGCCCTTCCCCGGTATCAGGACCAGGGTCGGCCGTTCATGGCATTCGTCTACGGCATCGCCTCGCACAAGGTCGCGGACGCCCACAGAAATTCCGCCCGTAACAAGGCGGACGCCATGGCCGAAGTACCGGATGTCATATCCACCGACCAGGGACCGGAGCAGCGAGCACTCGAATCCGAAACCAGCCGGCAGATGAACGCTCTGCTGGCGACGCTTCCGGAGAAGCATCGAGAAATCCTGATCCTTCGCCTGGTCATGGGTCTGTCGGCTGAAGAAACCGCAGTCGCCGTGGGCAGTACGGCGGGTGCTATACGAGTCGCCCAGCACCGGGCACTCGCGAAACTCAAGTCTCAAGTGGCGAGGGCAGGTGAAATGTATGGCTAGGGATGGCGAGCGCGGTCGGGGCGACTTCAAGGCGCGACCT
Organism: Nocardia sp. NPDC004582; assembly: GCF_053602115.1. Lineage (NCBI taxonomy): Bacteria > Bacillati > Actinomycetota > Actinomycetes > Mycobacteriales > Nocardiaceae > Nocardia > Nocardia sp. NPDC004582. The sequence continues at coordinate 1,481 of NZ_JBSGCY010000072.1, forward strand.
GGATCGCAGAACAGCGGTCCCTACGCCGAGGCGTCCGGTGATACCGGGCCGGTCGATATCGCCGCGGTGCGACGCGACGATGCGCTGATCGACGCCATCTCCGGTGATGGTCCCGTGCAGACGGGCACGTCGGAGGAGTACCAGCTCGCGGCCTTGCTGGCCGACTGGCGGGCGGAGATCATGGCCGAGCCGTTGCCGGCCGGACCGGACCTGGATGCCATCGTCGCCGCGGTCAATCAGGAAGTCGGCGCACGACAGGCCAGAATCGGCGCGGGCAACCGCGGGCGACTACGGCTCGTCCGGCCGATCCTGGGTGCCGCGGCGGCCCTGGCGCTCATCTTCGGTGGCCTGACGGCGTTCTCCTACAATGCGAGCCCCGGCGATCCGCTCTGGCGGATGAAGACCGTCGTGTTCAGCGAGCAGGCCCAGTCCACCGTGGTCTCGCGGGCGGACAGTGACCTGGAGCAGGCCAAGGAGCTCATCGCGCAGGGCAAGGCCGAAGAGGCCAAGCCCCTGATGGAGCGTGCCGCGGACAATGCCTCCCAGGTCAACGACTCGGGCAAGAAGGACAACCTGACCGATCGCTGGCAGCAGCTGTACACCCAGTTGCAGGCGACGGCGCCCAAGGTGGCCGAGTCGCTGGCGGCGGTGGCCCCGGCCACGACCAAGGTCCCGGTGCCGACCTCCGCGAATGTGCCCGCGTCGCCGGTCAATCCGCCGACCAAGACGGACGGCAATCCGCCGACATCGATCGATTCGTCGGTCCTCGGTGGAACCAACCCGAACCCCAACCCGGCCACGGGTGGTGGCGGCATCTCGACCCTGCCGGTCGCGCCGCCCATCACCACGGTGCCGCCGGCGGAGACCCTGCCGCCGACCGGGCTGCCGAACACCGGTAACCCGTCGACGGTCGTGGTGCCGACCGCCGGCGACAACGGCGGTACCCCGGGTGGCGCGCATCCGCCCACCCAGCAGCAACAGCCGCCGACGCAGCAGCCGCCGGTCTCGATCCCGCCGGTGATGCCGTCCTCGCTCGCCGTGCCGTCCGGCGTCCCCGCCGTGCCGGTCCCGGTGCCGGGGACGCACTAGCGGACACCAGCTCGACCCGATCGCCCTGTGGCCATCGGTCTTTCGACAGCCGAAAACGGAAAGGGCCTGCATCCCCAGGGGATGCAGGCCCTTTCCGATGAATCAGACGTCGAATCCGTCGAATCCGTCGCCGTGCAGTGCCTCGTTCATGGAAGCGTCCGCGTAGCCGCGGCAGTAGTCCCAGGTGACGTAGGCCTCGGGCGTCGGGTCGTAGGCGGGTTCGTGCGGTCGCACCGTGCCGTCCACCAGTAGCTGGAGGAGGTTGGCGCGCAACATGTCCCAGTCGTGGTAGTGATCCTGCCGGCAGTCCTCGCAGCTGACCACGAGACCGCGGATGCCGCGGTGGGCCAGCAGCGCCTCGTACACCGCGAGGTCGGCGAGATCCTCCTCGACCGCTAGGCGCTCGTGAGGATCCAGCGGCTCGCCCGGCTCGATGGCATCGAGCGCGGCCGACGGGTCGGAGGGGTCTCCGGCGAATGGATCCGGCGGCAAGCCAGGTGGTAGATGGTCACGCACAGTCCCACGGTACGCAGAACCACCCCCTGTGCGCCAGCGCTGAAGGGGATTTGCCCCCACTTCGCTGGTGGTGCGGCGCACAGTGATGTCGTGTCCGTCGACACAGTAGTGGGATAGCAGACAAAGCGCAGCGCCAATGACATCCGCTACAGGTTCGCGGCCCGCCCCGGCCTGGACTGACGGAGCGAGGGAGCGAAGCGGAGGAGCGGAGGAGGGAAGGCCGGGGTCACGAGGGCCGCGAACAGCCCGGAGCGAAGCGGAGGGCAAATCTGGCACAGCATCAGGGGCGGATACCATGGTTGACCAAAGGCCGGGTAGCAATCGCCGGCATTGCCATTCATCTACGCATCCGCCGGGAACCCGGCCCGGCGGGTGTTGCCGAGGTCCAGGAGGGGTCGATCCGAATGAGCAGTCCCGTGACGGGCGAACGTAACGCAGGCCGCCCCCATACGGGTGGCGACGATCCCAACAAGATCGCCATGCTCGGCCTCACCTTCGACGATGTGCTGCTGCTTCCCGCGGCCTCCGATCTGATTCCGAGTTCGGTCGACACCTCCAGCAAGCTGACCCGCGACATCTCGCTGCGGACGCCGCTGGTGAGTTCGGCCATGGACACCGTCACCGAGGCGCGGATGGCCATCGCCATGGCGCGCGCGGGCGGTATGGGCGTGCTGCACCGCAATCTGTCGGTGGAGGCGCAGGCCGCGCAGGCCGAGACCGTGAAGCGGTCCGAGGCGGGCATGGTGACCGACCCGGTCACCTGTCGCCCCGATGACACCCTCGCCGAGGTCGACGCCATGTGCGCCCGCTTCCGCATCTCCGGTCTGCCGGTGGTGGACGAGCGCGGCATGCTGGTCGGCATCATCACCAACCGCGATATGCGGTTCGAGGTGGATCAGAACCGCAAGGTCGCCGAGGTGATGACCCCGGCCCCGCTGATCACCGCGCAGGAGGGCGTCACCGCCCAGGCCGCGCTGGGTCTGCTGCGCCACCACAAGATCGAGAAGCTGCCGATCGTGGACGGCAACGGCAAGCTGCGTGGGCTGATCACGGTCAAGGACTTCGTCAAGACCGAGCAGTACCCGAACGCCACCAAGGACCGCGACGGTCGACTGCTGGTCGGCGCGGCCGTCGGTGTCGGCGAGGACGCGTGGGCGCGTGCCATGACGCTGGCCGAGGTCGGCGTGGACGTGCTCATCGTCGACACCGCGCACGGCCACCAGTCGGGTGTGCTGCAGATGGTGTCGAAGGTCAAGGCCGAGGTCGGCGACCGTGTGCAGATCGTCGGCGGCAATGTCGCGACCCGCGCGGGCGCGCTGGCGCTCGTCGAAGCCGGCGTGGACGCGGTGAAGGTGGGTGTGGGCCCCGGCTCCATCTGCACCACCCGCGTGGTCGCCGGTGTCGGCGCGCCGCAGATCACCGCGATCCTGGAGGCCGTCGCCGCGTGCAAGCCGCACGGTGTGCCGGTCATCGCCGACGGTGGCGTGCAGTACTCCGGTGATATCGCCAAGGCCATCGCGGCCGGCGCGTCCACCGTCATGCTGGGTTCGCTGCTGGCCGGCACCGCCGAGTCGCCGGGCGATCTGATCCTGGTGGGCGGCAAGCAGTTCAAGAGCTACCGCGGCATGGGTTCGCTGGGCGCGATGCAGGGACGCGGCGAGGCCAAGTCCTACTCCAAGGACCGCTACTTCCAGGACGACGTGCTGTCGGAGAAGAAGCTGGTGCCCGAGGGCATCGAGGGCCGGGTGCCGTTCCGCGGCCCGCTGGACCAGGTGATCCACCAGCTGGTCGGCGGTCTCCGCGCGGCCATGGGTTACACCGGCGCGCAGACCATTCCGGATCTGCAGGCGGCTCAGTTCGTGCAGATCACCGCGGCGGGTCTGAAGGAGTCGCACCCGCACGACATCACCATGACCGTCGAGGCTCCCAACTACACCACCCGTTCGTAGCCGGCCGAAACCGGTTCGCGCATGCCGCGGACCGGTTTTGTCATGTCCGGCAACCGAACACCGAAAGGAATGACTGACGATGCGCGATATGGTCGAGATCGGCATGGGCCGCACCGCCCGGCGCACCTATGAGCTGGACGATATCGACATCGTTCCCTCGCGGCGGACGCGTTCGTCCAAGCAGGTCTCGCTGGCCTGGCAGCTCGACGCGTACCGCTTCGAGATCCCGTTCCTCGCGCATCCCACCGACGCGCTCGTCTCGCCGAAGTTCGCCATCGAACTGGGCAAGGCCGGCGGCCTGGGCGTCATCAACGGTGAGGGCCTGTGGGCCCGGCACGCCGACGTGGACGCCAAGGTGCAGCAGCTGACCGAGGTCGCGGAGAAGGAAGGCACCGAGGCGGCGGTCGCGCTGCTGCAGGAGCTGCACGCCGCGCCGATGAAGCCCGATCTGCTGGCCGCCGCGGTCGCCGAGGTGCGCGCCGCCGGGGTCACCACCGCGGTGCGGGTCAGCCCGCAGAACGCGCGTGCCCTCACGCCGGCGCTGGTGCAGGCGGGCATCGACCTGCTGGTCGTGCACGGCACCATCATCTCCGCCGAGCACGTGGGTGACGGGGAGCCGTTGAACCTCAAGACCTTCATCGCCGAGCTGGATGTGCCGGTGGTCGCGGGCGGCGTGTCCGATCACCGCACCGCGCTGCATCTGATGCGCACCGGCGCGGCGGGCGTCATCGTCGGCTACGGCTCCATGCAGGGTGCCACCACCACCGGTGAGGTGCTCGGTATCGGCGTGCCGATGGCGACCGCCATCGCCGACGCCGCGGCGGCGCGGCGCGACTACCTGGATGAGACCGGCGGCCGCTACGTGCACGTCATCGCCGACGGCGAGACCCTGACCTCCGGGCATGTCGCCAAGGCCATCGCCTGTGGCGCGGACGCGGTCATGCTGGGCGTGCCGCTGGCCATGGCCCGCGAGACCCCGGGCAACGGCTGGTACTGGCCGTCGGCCGCCGCCCACCCGTCGGTTCCGCGCGGCGCGGTGCTGCCGTACGCGGTCGACGAGGAGCGCGTCCCGCTGGACCAGGTCCTCAACGGCCCGTCCAACGACCCGTTCGGTTCGCTGAATCTGGTTGGCGGCCTGCGTCGTTCGATGGCCAAGACCGGGTACAGCGACCTGAAGGAATTCCAGAAGGTCGGATTGAACGTGCGCGGCTAGGCAACTGGCTCGAACTCGCGCCCTTGCGGACCGTTGCGGCGGATTCGCAAGGGCGCGAGCCGTATTCGGGGCCGGTCGTGCCGATTCGGTTCGCCCGCGGTCGAAGTGCTGCGCCGCGCGCAGGAGTCACGACGAGCGCTCACGGCTCCCAGGCGGCCCGCTGCAGGGTCGGGGAGGCGGGTAGGCCGCGGAGGAACTCTCGGATCGCGGAGTTCACCGCTACGGGATGGGTCATGTTCACCGTCTGGCGCGCGCCCTCGATCTCCACGTAGCTGGCCCGGGGGAGGCGATCGGCCAGTTCGCGGGCGTGGGAGCGGGGGACGCCGGAGCGGGTCGGGTGGATGACCAAAGTGGGGCAGCTGATTTCGGACAGCCGGTCCAGCACCGAGTCGCGGCCCAGCAGGGCGCCGGCGGCGACCTCGGTGGCCGCGGGGTCGCGGGCGAGCCAGCGTTTCACCCAGACGGCGCGGTACCAGTCGTCATCGCCGATGAGCCAGCGGGCCAGGTATTCGGCGAGCGCGGGACGGGGGCCGTCCTCATGCCATTTGTCCAGAAACCTTCGGGCATTGACGAGTTCGGCGGCGGTCGGTTCGTGGGCCTCGCTGGAGAGCAGCACCAGGGCGGCGACCCGGTCGGGGGCCAGCAGCGCGGTGCGCAGCGCGATGAAACCGCCCTGGGAGGTGCCGCCCACCACGGCCCGTTCCGCGCCTAGTTGATCCAGTACGGTCAGCGCGTCCCGGGCGGAGGTCCAGTAGGTGAACGGCAGCCCCTCGTCACGGGTGCGGCCGTGTCCGCGCGCGTCCCAGGTCACGATCCGGAACTCCGGAGTCAGCGCCGCCTGTTGCGACGCGAACATCGTTCGGTCCATGAGGAATTCGTGCCCCAACAGCACAACCGGACCTTCGCCCCCGCTGTCTTCGTAGTGGATCTCGGCATCGATCGCACGGGCGAATGGCACGAGGTAGAGGATAGCCAGCACCGGTGACAAACCGGCGAGCTTTCCTGCCCACCGGCACAGCGGGTGTCGGTCGGCCCACCCGGTCGGGTAGGAATTCCCGTCCACGCGAGGGCGGAAGTCCCTATCCGGAACCCCTCCGACGCGAATACCGTCCCGATGCCACCACTTCCGGGCCGGGCGGGCAACCGCTTCCGAGGCCGCGGCGCACCCCGGCCCGGGGTGGCGGTCCAACGTGATTCGCGCGCAGGTCGGCGCGGGCGGGAGCGAGGGTCGCCCGGGGGAAGTGTGTCCTATCTCGCTCACTAGACTGGGCAGGTGGCAGAAACCCAGCGACCAGTCCTTGTTGTCGATTTCGGCGCGCAATACGCGCAGCTGATCGCGCGCCGGGTGCGCGAAGCGAGTGTGTATTCCGAGGTGGTGCCGCACACGATCACTGTCGAGGAGATCGCGGAGAAGCAGCCCCTCGCCGTGATCCTCTCCGGCGGCCCCAGCAGCGTGTACGCCGAGGGCGCGCCGCGGCTGGACGCGCGGCTGTTCGATCTGGACCTGCCGGTCTTCGGTATCTGCTACGGCTTCCAGGCCATGGCGCAGGCGCTGGGCGGCACGGTGGCGCACACCGGGACTCGCGAGTACGGGCGCACCGAGCTCAGCGTCGACGGCGGCATCCTGCACGGCGGGCTGCCCACCCGGCAGCCGGTGTGGATGAGCCACGGCGACGCCGTCACCGACGCGCCCGCCGGCTTCGAGGTGACCGCGACCTCCGCGGGCGCGCCGGTCGCCGCGTTCGAGGATCGGGCGCGCAAGCTCGCCGGTGTGCAGTACCACCCCGAGGTGCTGCACTCGCCGCACGGCCAGCAGGTGCTGAGCCGGTTCCTGCACGAGATCGCCGGGATTCCGGGCGCGTGGACGCCCGCCAATATCGCCGAGGCGCTCATCGCCCAGGTGCGCGAGCAGGTCGGCGACGGCCACGCCATCTGCGGTCTGTCCGGCGGCGTGGACTCCGCGGTCGCGGCCGCGCTGGTGCAGCGGGCCATCGGTGACCGTCTCACCTGCGTGTTCGTCGATCACGGTCTGCTGCGGGCGGGCGAGCGTGAGCAGGTGCAGCGTGATTTCGTCGCCGCCACCGGGGCCAAGCTGGTCACCGTGGACGCGGTCGACAAGTTCCTGGGTGAGCTGAAGGGCGTCACCGATCCGGAGGAGAAGCGCAAGATCATCGGCCGGGAGTTCATCCGGTCGTTCGAGGACGCGGTCTCCGAGGTGGTCGGCGAGCAGGGCGAGACCAAGGTCGAGTTCCTGGTGCAGGGCACCCTGTACCCGGACGTGGTCGAGTCCGGCGGCGGCGCGGGCACCGCGAACATCAAGTCGCACCACAATGTCGGCGGTCTGCCCGACGATCTGGAGTTCGCGCTCGTCGAGCCGCTGCGGCTGCTGTTCAAGGACGAGGTGCGCGCGGTCGGCCGCGAGCTGGGGCTGCCCGAGGAAATCGTTGCGCGCCAGCCGTTCCCGGGTCCGGGTCTGGCCATCCGCATCATCGGCGAGGTGACCCACGACCGGCTGGAGCTGCTGCGCCAGGCCGACGCCATCGCCCGCGAGGAACTCACCGCCGCCGGGCTGGACAAGTCGATCTGGCAGTGCCCCGTGGTGTTGCTGGCCGATGTCCGCAGCGTCGGCGTGCAGGGCGACGGCCGCACCTACGGCCACCCGATCGTGCTGCGTCCGGTCTCCTCCGAGGACGCCATGACCGCCGACTGGACCCGCCTGCCCTACGAGGTGCTGGAGCGCATCTCCACCCGCATCACCAACGAGGTGGCCGAGGTCAACCGCGTCGTGCTCGACGTGACCTCCAAGCCGCCGGGCACCATCGAATGGGAGTGAGCGCTCCCCGCTGAACGCGAAGGCCCCGCACCTGCGAAAGGTGCGGGGCCTTCGGCCTTCTCGGAAGGGCAGTTCCGGGAAGGAGGGGACGCCGCCCCCGGCGAGGGGGTGGGGGCGGCGGGTGTGGTCACTCCCGATGTTTCTTCGGGCTGAGTACCAGGATGACGCCCACCACGATGGCGGCGATCACCACGATCCAGCCCAGCGACAGGCCACCGGAGACGGGCCAGAAGTGGGGGCCGATGAAGGCCCACACGCTCACGCCCAGGCCCAGCAATCCGGCCAGCAGCAGCGCGAACGAGGGTCGGCGGTTCTTGTTCTCAGCCACGGTTCACCTCCGCGTTTCCCATCTGCACGTCGACGATCAGGTTCAGCATGGGTCCCGTCGCCGGGCCCGAGATTCCGCTCGGGCAGTTCGAATCACCCATGCGGACAGTGCAGGTCGTGTTGACGCGCAGGTTGGGTGGCAGCACCACGCGGGCGTCGCCCATGCGCACCTTGACCTCGACCGCGCGGTCCTCGGTCAGTTTCAACTGGCTCAGGTCGAGGGTGCCCGAGCCCATCGAGATGTGGTAGACGGGCAGCAGCTCGGAATCGGTTGCGGCGGACCACTTGTGGTCGCCCATCGCGCCCTGGTCGAACTGGATCGGGCCGATCAGCGAGGCCAGGATCACGAAGCCGGCCAGCGGGGCCAGCACCACCATCAGGCCGTAGCCGCGGCGCAGGAACGCGCCCACGATGAGGCCGACGGCGATCACGGCCAGGGCGGCGGCGCCGATCCGGCCGGGCGTCATCCAGTCCACGCCGGACGCGGCTACCGAACCCGCCGCGGCGGCGGCCAGGATGGCGAGCCCGATGGTGACGGCGGTCAGCCGGGAGCGCGGGCGGGCCGGGGGAGCCTGGACGGCCTGCTGCTGGACGGGTGTGGCCGGCTCGGGCAGCTGCCAGGCCAGCGGGGCCACGCCCAGCGGATCCCAGCCGGGCGGGGTGGGGCCGAAGTCGGGGGAGATCGGGGCGGGGCCGAATCCGGCGCGCGGGCGGTCGATGGTCGGCGGAATCCGGTGCAGGGCGGGGGTTTCCACGACTGTCGGCGGGTCCGAGGGGGTCTCGGGGGTGTCGCCGTCATCGGCGCCGGTCTTCGGCTTGGTGAGATCGACCGCCGTCGCCGGGGTTTCCGCGGGTTCGTCCGGCTGCTCCGAAGTGCCGGGGCCCGAGGCGGATTCGGACTTCCGCAGGATCACGGTGCCGGTCACCGACGAGGCGGGGGCGTACCGTGTCTCGAGGACTTCGGTGACCTGCTCGGTCTCCGGAAGCTGCTGTGCGACAGCCGGTTCCGGTTCCGGTGCGGGGGCGGGCGGCTGGTTCGGGTCGGGCTCGTAGTGGTCGGGCAGCGTCGTGTAGGGCCCGTAGGTCTGGAAGGTCACCGCGTTGGTGCCCGGATATCCGGTCCAGTACGGGCTCGCGGTGCCCGGATACCCGGTGTTGAACGGGTCGGTGGCCGTCGACTGCTCGAAATACAGTGCGGGCGGCTGGATCTGGCGCTGATACAGCAGCCACCAGCCGCCCAGCATGAGCGCGAAGCTGATCACCCCGGACCCGCCGAGTCCCACCCCGACGGGACCCATCGTGCTCACGGCGATCCCCAACGCCACCATGAGCACGATGGTCTTGGACGAGGGCTGCGACGCCTGGCCGCGGCCGAACAGCGACTCCGCCGCCGAGGACTGGTCGCCGGCCTGGTTCAGCAGCAGCCATCCGAGCAGGTAGAGCACGACGCCCGCCCCGCCGAACAGCGCCGACACCACGAACGCCACCCGCACCAGCACCGGGTCCACGTTGTAGCGCCGGCCGAAGCCGACGGCGACGCCCGCGATCGGCCCGTCCTTGGGAAACCGCACCGGCCGGGTCTGCCACAGATCCTGAATCTGATCGGAGAAGCCGGTACGCCCAGCACCCTTGGACCAGTCGCTCGTTCTCGTCATGGCATCCATCGTGCTGTCGAGGGCCGTTCGGGCACATCGGGGATCACCCTGAACCCCCACCTGAACTTGGCCCCGACCGGCGCACACCGCCCGAATGACGGCCGGGTCCGTGCCCGAATCCGACCGTCATCGTGGGTGCGGCGCGAAAGGCGCTGTGCCGCTTACTGGCCGGCCGGCGAAGCGGCGGGGGTGCGGGAATCCGGCAGGTCGGCGTAGTCGGGCAGGTCGATGCCGTTGAGCGCGCGGTCGATCAGGTCGAGGTCCCAGTCGGGTTCGGGGCTCGGCTCGGCGTCCGGGTCGGGAAGGTCGCGGCTCTGCGCGTGCAGGCGGCCGATCTCCTGGTTGGCCTCGACGAACGGGCGCATGCGCCGCTCGTAGGCGGCGAACCCGGCTTCGGGGTCCCAGTCGGCGGCGGCCAGTTCTCCGGCCAGGATGTACGCGCCCACCAGGGCCAGGCCGGTGCCCTGCCCGGAGTAGGGGGAGGAGCTGAAGGCCGCGTCGCCGAGCAGGCCGACGCGTCCGCTCGACCAGCGGTCCATCACCACCTGGGCGACCTGGTCGAGGTAGAAGTCCGGGGCGGCGTCCAGGTGGGCGAGGATGCGCGGGGTCAGCCAGCCCATGCCGTCCATCCGATCCCGCAGCAGGCGCTTCTGGGCGGCGATGTCGCGGTAGTCGACGTCGAGGTCGGGGGCGACGAAGGAGAACAGGGCCATCGCCTGGGTGGCGTCCGGGATGGGGCGCAGGCCCGCCGTGCGGCCGGTCGTCTGGTAGTCGATCAGCCAGCGGTCCAGCTCGAATTCGTTGGGCACGGTGTAGAAGGCCAGCGCGTGCCCGAGGCGGCGGACGAACCGCTCGTGCGGGCCGAAAACCATGGCGCGCAGCCCCGAATACAGCCCGTCGGCCCCGATCACCAGATCGAAACGCCGCCGCTCTCCGCCCTCGAAGACCACGTCGACCCCGTCCGCGTCCTGCGTGAGTTCCACGATCCGGTCGCCGAAGAGGTACTCGACCTCGTCGCGAGTGTCGTCGTGCAGCACCCGGGACAGGTCCCCGCGCAGGATCTCGATCTCCGAGATATACCCGTCCCCGTCATGCTCGTCCGCCCGGAAGGTCTCCAGCACTGTCCCGTCCGCGTCTACCGTGTACGCCCCCGCGGTCTCGGTCCGGGCCGCCCGCACCTGGGCCTCCAGCCCCATCCGCCGAATGACCTCCTTGGTCACCCCGCGCGCATCCACCGCCTGCCCGCCGGGCCGCAACTCGGGTGCCCGCTCCACGACCGTCACCTCGGCCCCCCGCCGCCGCAACCAGTGCGCCAACGCGGGCCCTGCGATACTCGCCCCCGCCACCAACACCCGGATACCACTCATTGCGCCTCCCTCTCGCCGATCCGAATCAGGTCCGGATTGTTCGCGCCTACTCTGACTCACCGCTGTCGGTGCATCCGGTGGTTTCGACGGCTGGGGTGCGTGAAATTCATCGGTGGTACGTGTCACCGAGGCGACCGCCCAGTAGCGGGAGTCCAAACGTCGAGCGTTGGGGGCGCGACCCGAGTCGACCCCCGACGCACGGGCATGGACGTCGAGTCCTCAGGCGGGTTGGCGGTACACCGCGATGACGGGGATTTGGCGGGTGGTTTTGGCTCGGTAGTCGGCGAAGACGGGCATGAGGTCGATCATGCGGTTGTAGAGGGTCGTGGCCTCGGGTTCGGGGAGGAATTCGGCTTTGCCGGTGTAGGTTTCGGCGCCCAGTTCGACGGTGAGGTCGGGGTTGGCGCGGAGGTTGTGGTACCAGGCGGGGTGTTTGTCGGCGCCGCCGTTGGAGGCGATGAGGACGATGCGGTCGGTGTCGGGGACGTAGACCAAGGGGTTGGTGGTGGGGCGGCCGGACTTCGCAGGGGCTGAACGGTATTCCGGTTCGCCGGAAGCGGTTCGATGTCAGTGCGCCGGGCAGGGCGGGTGGTAGGGGAGTTGGGGAAGGTGCCGGCGCCAGAGATCTTCGGTCCAGCTGCCGGAGGTGGTGTCGCAGACTCGGGCGACGGCGTGGGGGAGGTCGGTGTCCCAGAGTTTGATCGGGCCGTAGGTGGTGGTGACGGCCAGGTGACGGTTGTCGGGGGAGGGGACCGCGCTGATGGAGGTGGGGCCGGATTCGGCCAGGGAGTCGGTGGGGGTGGGGTGGGCCGGGTCGGTGAGGTTCCAGAGCTGGGCCGCGCCGTCGATGCCGGTGGTGATCATGGTTCGAGAGTCGCTGGTGAAGCGGATCGACGCGAGGCTGAGGGTGTGGGCCGGGATCGGGTCGGTCAGGCGGCGCGGCGCGGTCGGGGTGGCGATGTCCCAGATCTGGAAGGTCTCGTTGGAGATCAGCAGCATCGTGCGGTGGTCGGGAGTGAAGACAGCCTGGTCGCCGACCACCGCGGGCTGGCGGAGCAGTTCGGCGATGCGGTGCGGGTGGGCGGGGTCGGCGGTATTCCAGAGGGTGACGGTGAATTCGGCGGACTTGATGTCGCGGTCGCCGCCGACGATTTCGGTGATGGCGAGGGTTCTGCCTTCGGCGTCGAAAGTCGCTCTCGGGTAGCCCGTTCGGGTCGGCAGGCGGTCACCGACGGGTTTGGGGTGGACGAGGTCGGACATGTCCCACAGCTGAATCGTGTTGTCCGCGTTGGTGGCGGCCGCGAGGCGCAGGTCGGGGGAGACGGACGGGGTGTAGGTGGCGCCGGGAAAGGCCGGATCACCGAGCGGGCGCAGGTGAGCCGGGTCGGACAGGTCGAAGAACCGCTGGGTTTCCTTCGCGTACGAGCCGTCGGGTGAGCTGCGGATCAGCAGGGTGACCCCGTCCGGTGACAGGGCGGCGCTGAGATGCCCGGGCTCGGCGCGGTATTCGCCGATTCGAGTGGGCTGGTCCGGATTCCGCAGATCCCACACGATGATCTGGCCGTTGTCGGAGAAAGTGACCAGGCGGGTTCCGGTGCGGTCGAAGGCGGCCGTGGCGGAGAGCCCGTCGGGGGTGGTGAGGATGGTCGGCAAGGACCAGGTCCGGATGTCACCGCGGGCGTCGCCGGTGGCGAGGGTGCGCCCGCCGGGCGTGAAGGCCACGGTGGTGGGAGCGCCCTTGCAGGGGGCCGTGAGCTGGTAGTAGTGGCATTGACCGGGATTGCCCGGGAGATCGGAGCCGTAGCGGGTCGGGTGGGCCGGGTCGGCGAGGTTCCACAGCGATGTGCCCTGCCCGCTCGTCAGGGCGAGGACTGTGCCGTCGGGGGCGAATTCGAGAGTTCCCACGTAGACCGAACCGACGTTCAGCGTCGAATGCCGGTGCGCGCGGGCGGGATCCGAGATGTCCCACAGTTCGACGGTGGCTTCGGAGGCCATGGGGCGCAACCGGGCCACCACCGCCAGCATGGTTCCGTCGGGGCTGAAGGCGGCGATCCGGCTGGAGGGGATCGACTCACCCAGCGACGGCACCGCGGTGGGGTTGGCGGGATCGGTGATATCCCACAGGTCGAGTGCGCGGACGCCGGCGCCGAGCGTGGAGTGGGTGACCGTCAGCAGCCGTCCGGTCGGGTTGACGCGGAATTCGATGTGGTCGGCGGGGTCGATCTGGACCTGCCGGGACGAGAGCTGGACCGGGTGCGACGGATCCGCCGCATTCCACAGGCTGAACTTCGTGGCCGTCAGGGTCGCGAGCACACGGCCCCCGGGCACGAACGCGACCTGGGCGTAATTGGAGTCCGGCGGCTCGGCGACGGTGGCCAGCCGGCGCGGAGTCGCGGGCGCGGACACGTCCCACAGCACGATGTGCCGGGTGTGGCCGTCGGCGGCGCTGGTGGTGGCCAGCAGGGTGCCGTCGGAACTGAAAGTGGCGCTGTTGAATCCGGTCAATTCCGCTGCCGCGGCCTCGGGCTGCCGGGTATCCGGGCTGCCGACCAGCGGAAGCGGCTGTACGGACAACGGTTTCGGATGCTGCGGATCGGTGTTGTCCCAGAACCGGAGGGTGTTCGCGGCCGAGGAGATCAGGATCTTGCCGTCGGGGCGGTAGACGATCTTCTCGATGGCGGTCGTATGGGCGGGGGTGACCGTCGCCAACGGGGTGTCCTGCGTCTGGAGCAGCCGTGAGCGGACGGTCCGATCACCCGGTCGCAGCCGGTAGGCGACCAGGTTCAACTGCGCGGCCAATGACGGGTCGGACTGCTGCACCCGATCCGCTTCGGCCAGGACGGCGGCGAAGTCGCGGTCGTCGCGGCGTTGATCGGCCAGCCGCGTCTGGGTGTAGGCGCTGAACCCGAAAACCAGGACGGCCACGGCGAACAGAGCCAGCCGGGCGCGGATCCAGGTGGCGCGGCGACGGGACTTGGTGCGGGCTGTCGTCGCGGCGGTGAGGAATTCGGCGGCCAGCGGACCGACCGGGGGCGGGTCGGCGTGTTCGAGGGCGGTCTCCAGGCGCGCGCCCTGATAGAGCAGTGATGAATCACGGTCCTGCCCGGCCCATTCGGCGGCGTCGGTCTCCAGGCGCTGGCGGACCAGGTAGCCGACGCGGTCCTCGTCGATCCAGGTGCGCAGGCGGGGCCAGGCGGTGAGGACGATCTCATGGGTGAGGGTGACGGTTGCGGCGTCGAGGGTGACCAGGCGGGTGGCGGCGAGCAATTCCAGTGCGGCGGTGGCGGCTTCGGTGTTCGCGGCGCGGGACAGCAGGTCGGCGCGAATCCCGGGGCGGCGGGTGTCGCGAGCATCGCGGGTGACCGTGACCAGCCCCAGGAGAAGCTCTCGGGCGGCCGTGCGCTGGTCGGGAGCCAGTTCGTTCCAGGCGTATTCGGCGGTCTCGGCCACCGAACCGACGACGCCGCCCGCCTTGCGGTAGCCCGACACCGTGAGCCGGCGTCCCTCCCGGTACTGCCAGGTGGCGGCCATGACATGGGAGAGCAGCGGCAGCGCGCCCGGGTCATAGGTGCGGCGGTCGTGCTGGTCGCCCGCGCCGCAGAGTTCGGTGACGACCAGCTCTTCGAGGCCGCTCTCCAATTCCAGGCCGACCGCGCGCGCCGGGCCCGAGATGGCCTGGGCCAGTTCCTCGGTGCGCATCGGACCGAGCAGGAAACTACGGTGCTCCAGGGCCTCCTGGAGAACGAGATGGTTGAGGCAGTGGGCGTAGAAGTCGGCGCGCAGGGCCAGGACGACGGCGACGGGGTCGTCGGCGCGGGAGGCGCAGGTGTTCAGCACGGTCAGGAAGGCTTCGCGCGCACGATCGTCGGCGCAGGCGGTGAAGAGTTCCTCGGCCTGGTCGATGACCAGCAGGCGGCGCGGGCCCTCGGAGCGTGGGGCCAGAGCCGGAGTCACCCGCCGGAGATCTGCCTCCGGCTCGGTGTGGTCGGGTGCCGCGTTCGGCTGCGAATCCGATTCGGCCCGTGTCGTTTCCGCGATCGCGGATCGCAGTGCGGCCAGGGGATACTCGCCCGGGGCGAACAGCACCGTCTCCCAGTCGGCGAGCGCGGGGATCAGGCCCGCCGCCAGCAGCGACGACTTGCCCGCGCCGGACGCGCCGATCACCACGACCGGACCGGCGGCCGCGCGCACGAGACCGACGAGCTCCGAGGTGGCGCGGGCCCGGCCGAAGAACAGGTCGCGGTTCTCGCCGCCGAAGGCGATCAGGCCGGGGTAGGGGCAGGCCGCTTCGGCGTCCTCCTCCGGGGTCCAGGTGGTGGCCTCCTGCCAGAGACGCTGCCACTCTTTGGGATCCGCGAGCTGCCGGGACAACGGCCGACCGGTCTTCCGGGCCAGATCGGTGAGGGTGAGCACGACCGGGAGCAGCGATTCGAAGCGGGCCGGAACATTGCGGCCCGCCTTCCAGTCGCTGATGCGCTGCGCGGACGCGCCGCCGGGCCGGTTGCCCTGGGCGGCGCGCATGCGGTTCTCCGCCGCGGTCGCGACCCGGCGCAGGGTCGGATTCCCCGCCGACGCATAGAGTTCGGCGAACCGCTGGGCGAAAAGCGCACGTGGTGACCGGATTCGATCAACGTCGGCCTCGATCACCACGTGCTGTCCCGCCGTCGGTCCCCCACGAGCATCTCGCCAATGTAGCTGTCGGGGAACGGGAATGCCGAAACGGCGGTGCGGGGTTTCGCACCGCCGGTCCGGGCGGATCACAGCGAGATCGGGTCGCCGACGACCCAGTCCGCGGCGTCCGCTCCCGGGGAGGTCGCCTCGATGATGGTGTACGCCTGCACGGTCAGCGGGCCGCCGCAGCCGTCCACGCGCAGCTGGTAGTCGCGGTTGACGATGGAGCCGGTGTCGCTGGTGGGCAGCTGCTTCTCACCCAGTTTGACGTCGGTGATCTTGCCGGGCGTGATGCCCAGCGTGACACCGATGCTGGCGCCGATCTTGGGCACGATGTCGACGCTCGCGCTCGGCGTCACCAGCTCCAAGCCCGCCGATACCCCGAGGTCGGCCCGCAGATCGACGCCGGCGCCGGCCCCGATGGTGAACTTCACGTCCAGGTCCACCGCGCACGCGACGAAGTATCCGGTGCGGATCTTGCCGGTTCCGCCGGTCACCTTCCCGTAGGAAGTGTTGTCCAGGTAGACCTCCCGGCTGGTCGGCATCCCGTTCAACGGCGCGACCGGGTGCGCCGCGTGATCCCTGTGCCCCACCGTGACCGTCAGTCCATTCGGTGCGACGGTCGTCTTCTCATGCGGTGCGAGGCCCCCCTCGGCGTGGGCGATGCCCGCCGCCGGTGCGCCGCAGAGCAGACCCACGGTGGTGACGGCACCGGCGATGGCGGTCTTGATGATCATGTGAGTCCTCCCCGACTCTCGATGCGGAGCTCGATGCGCCGCTGAGCTGAAAGGTAGGGAGGCGGAGTGTGGCCGGGCTGTGAGATTCACCCGGTCAGGGTGTGAAAACGCAGTTCGGACACGGGAAGGCGATTATCCGGTCCGGCGGGGAACGATCATCCGCCCGATACCCCGGCCATATCCGGCGGAATCGGATACGGCCCAGGTCAGCGCCCATATTCTGTCCGGTCCGGACAATTCACGTCTTCGCGTTCCACACCGGTGACGGCCGCCGCATCGAGTTCACAGGCCCGGGGCATGGGGGCCGGTGGCGATGCCCGCGGTTTTCGCGCGCGTGCCCGGGGCGTTCGCGGTGGGGCTGTTGGCGGGGTTCGCGGCGATGTCGGGCTGGTTCTGAGGAGACACGCGGTTCGGTTCAGAACTTGCCGATGTGGTGTTCGATTCGGTGCCCGATTCGGGCGGCGAATTCGGTGATGAAGTCCTCGGTGAGGGGCGGCCAACTCCAGAAGTCGAAGGCGAGGCAGCCCAGAGCGAAGTCGTCCGCCCATCGCCAGGAGGTGATGGGGCTCGGTGTGGCGCACGAGGGGCAGATCGCCGTGCCGGTGCCGGTCTGTTTCCAAGCGTCGATGGCATCCGAGAACGGCTGCCACACAGCGGGATCGGCTTCCCACTCCTGGGGGTAGTCGATGATCACGGTGGCGGCCCGGCAGCGTGGGCATATCGCGGAGGCCGGTTCGATGAAACCCCTGCCGGAGTAGTGGTCGTGGCGTCCGACGACGACGGCGACGGGGCCGGGAATCCAGTCGGCGCCCCAGTTCTCGGTGATCTGCGGCCAGTCCGGGCCCGGCACATAGCCCGCGTCGACCTGGTGGCTGTACATCGCGTCGCGGGAAGTCTCCCGGAGCAGCCATCGCCGCGACACCATCCAGTCCACCATCTGCCCGGCCAGTGTGCTCGCCTCGGCCGCGGTCACCTCGAGGTCGACGATTCGTTCGAAGTAGTCACCCACATTCCCATCCTGGCAGCGGGGACCGACACCGGTTCCCGGTGACAACTGGAACCTGTCGGCATGCTCAGGGGTCGAATCGGGGTGTTTCCCGATGCCGGGCGTCGGATACCCGTGCCAGTATCGGAGGCATGTATCCGTCCGCGCCCTTGTACGACCCGGCCCGGGGGGCCGCCGCCGTGGCGACCCAGCCCAAGCTGGTGCGTCGGAAGGGCGGGCGCGTGGTCGGCGGGGTGGCGGGCGGGCTCGCGGATCATCTCGGGGTCGACGTCTTCAAGGTGCGGATAGCGTTCGTGCTGCTCGCCGCGGCCGGGGTCGGGATCGTCGCCTACGGCATGCTGTGGATCTTCACCCCCGCGGGCGGGGACGTGGCGCCGCCGGCCGGGGCGGAGCGGCGGCAGGCCATCGGTCTGGCCCTGCTGGGTATGGCGTTGTCGGTGGCGACGGCCTGGCTGTTCGACGGGACCGCCGCGCATGTGGTCGGACCGGTCATCGTGGTCGCCATCGGCGCGGCGCTGGTGTGGCGTGAATTCGACGCGGACGGGCCGAGATCCGTCATCGGGCTGCCGGCCAAACCGTCGGTGGTGACGTGGGCGCGGATCATGGGCGGGGCCACGCTCATCGTGGTCGGGCTGGGCGTGGTGGTGCTCGGGCGGATCAATCTCAGCTCGCTCGGGTCGGCGCTGCTGGCGGTGGCGGTGACGCTGCTGGGGGCCGGGCTGCTGACCGTGCCGCTGTGGCTGCGCATGGTGCGGGCGCTGAATTCCGAACGCGCGGCGCGGATTCGCAATGAGGAACGCGAGGAGATCGCCTCGCATCTGCACGATTCCGTCTTGCAGACGCTGGCGTTGATCCAGCGGCAGGCCGAGGACCCGCAGGAAGTGGTGCGGCTGGCCCGCAGTCAGGAACGCGAGCTACGCAAGTGGCTGTTCGAGGACGCCGGGCCCGCGCAGTCGAGTCTGGCCGCCGCGCTGCGCACCATCGCGGGTGAGGTGGAGGACCAGCATGGGGTGAAGGTCACCCCGGTCACCGTGGGCGATGTGTCGATGGATGTCGACGACAGCGGAATCGGTTTGCCCAAGGAGCATTTCACCGCGGTGCTGGGGGCCGCCCGGGAGGCGCTGGTCAATGCGGCCAAGCATGCCGGGGTGCCGACCATCGACCTGTACGCCGAAGTGGAGCCGCATCAGGTGAGCGTTTTCGTGCGCGACCGCGGCAAGGGCTTCGACCCGGACGCGGTGTCCAAGGACCGGCAAGGCGTGGCCAAATCCATTCACGCCCGCATCGACCGGCGCGGTGGGCACGTGGAGATCAAGTCCGCGCCCGGCAACGGCACCGAGGTGCGAATCTTCATGCCGCGCAAGGACGGCGGCGACGAGCGGCTGGTGGTGCAGACCGACAGCCCGGAAGACGCCGCGCAGCTGTGAGTTCCGGGCGGGCCGGGGGCCGGGGATTGTGGTACCGATGGGGGCAAGGTTCGTCAGGTGAGGAGAACTAGGTGAGCGTCCGGGTCTTTCTGGTCGACGATCATGCGGTGTTCCGGTCCGGGGTGCGGGCGGAGCTGAGCCGCGAATCCGATATGGAAGTCGTCGGCGAGGCGGGCGGCGTCGGCGAGGCCATCGCCGGGATCAAGGCGACCGCGCCGGACGTGGTGCTGCTCGACGTGCACATGCCCGACGGCGGCGGGGTCGCGGTGCTGCAGGGCATCGACGCCGGGCCGGTGTGCCTGGCGCTCAGCGTGTCCGACGCGGCCGAGGACGTGATCGCGGTGATCCGGGCGGGCGCGCGCGGCTACGTCACCAAGACCATCTCCGGGCCGGAACTGGCCGACGGCATCCGCCGGGTGTCGGGCGGGGACGCGGTGTTCTCGCCGCGGCTGGCCGGGTTCGTGCTGGACTCGTTCACCGGCAAGTCGCAGGTGCCCGAACCGCCGCTGGATCCGGAACTGGATTCGCTGACCCCGCGCGAACTGGAGGTGCTGCGGCTGCTGGCGCGCGGCTACACCTATCGCGAGATCGCCGAGACGCTGTTCATCTCGGTGAAGACGGTGGAGACGCACGCCTCGAACGTGCTGCGCAAGACCCAGCAGTCGAACCGGAACGCCCTGACGAGGTGGGCGCACCGGCGTCGCATCGACTGATCGTCGACATGAGATCGGCTGAGAGCGCTTACAGCGCGATCACGACGACGATGATGATCAGCAGCCCGATGAGCAGGCCGATCGCCACCGCCAGCGGTCCCGCGTTCGGGCCCAGCTTGCTGAAATCGAACTCGAAACCCTTCGCCTTGGGCTGCGCCGCGACCTGAGCCGCGGGGGTCGCGCGCTGCGGGCGCGGCAGCGGGCTGGAGTTCGGGCTGCGCAGGCCGGCCGCGGAATTGCGGGCCGCCCACGCCGGAATCGTCCCGTCCTCGGTGCGGACCGGTGCGTTCAGGATGTAGGGCGCGGTGCCGGGACCGAAAGCGGCGGTGAGGATCTCGTTGCGGGCCTCGGTCATGGTGGGGCGGCGCTGCGGGGCGGGCTCCATCATGTGCAGCAGGACCTCGGTGAGCGGGCCGCTGCGGGCGGGCGGGGTGATCTGGGCCATGGCGGCGCGTTCGACGATGACATTGCTGTCCTCGTCGAAACCGTAGGGCGGCTGACCCTCGATGGCGGTGTACAGCGTTGCGCCGAGCGAGAATACGTCGCTGGCGGTGGTGGGGCGGGCCCCGCGGGCGACCTCCGGTGGCAGGTAGGCGGGGGTGCCGGTGATGACGTCGCCGATCTCCTCGCTGGTGTCGTTGGCGCCGCTGGAGATGCCGAAGTCGGAGAGCTTGACCATACCGACCTCGTCGCCGCGGTCGGCGACCAGGATATTGCCGGGCTTGATGTCGCGGTGCACGATGCCCGCGGTGTGCGCGGCCGCCAGCGCGTCGGCCACCTGCGCGCCGATCTGCGCCACCTCGATCGGGGACAACTGATCCACCAGCGCAAGGGCTTTGGCGACACTGCGCGAGGGCAGGTACTCCATCACCAGCCAGGGTTCACCGGCCTCGAGCACCACGTCGTAGACGGCGATGGCGTGCTCGTGCGACAGCTTGGCCGCGACCCGGCCCTCGTGCATGATCCGGCTGCGGACCTCGCGCGCCTCGTCCTCGCTCAGGCCCTGCGTGGTGAGGACCTGCTTGATGGCGACATCGCGGTGCAGCAGGCGATCGGTCGCCAGCCAGACGGCGCCCATGCCGCCGCCGCCGAGCTTGGATTGCAGACGGTAGCGGCCGGCCACCAGATAATCGGGGCCGACAATGGGACGAGCGCGTTCG
Source organism: Nocardia sp. NPDC004582 (assembly GCF_053602115.1). Classification (NCBI taxonomy): domain Bacteria; kingdom Bacillati; phylum Actinomycetota; class Actinomycetes; order Mycobacteriales; family Nocardiaceae; genus Nocardia; species Nocardia sp. NPDC004582. The sequence continues at coordinate 22,144 of NZ_JBSGCY010000072.1, forward strand.
GTCACGGGTGCAGGGTAGCGGAAAACCATCCTGACTGGCCTGGTTCGAAACCCGGGGTTTGCTGGGTCTTGCGGCGCGGGTTCGCGGATTCCTTTCCAGACCCATACGGACACACCGTGTTTCGCACGCGCTCCGGTCCTGGGGGAGCGGTGGGAGATTGTCGGAGGTGTGGGGATCTTCCGGACGAAACGACGCGCGACCCGCCCACGCTCCCTTTCGGATAGCCGGTTGCCGACGGGCCGGGCGGCGGGCGGGGAGGGGGCGCGCAGGTTGTGTGGCCGTGGTGGGGGCCACTGACTCTTGACGCGTCCCGGGACTCGAGTTCTACTGTGCATTGATCGAACATGAGTTCGATTATGTCAGGTAACTGGATCGGTGCTAGCCCGTCGACTGGGAGAGGTGGTCACTGGATGGGTGCGGCGGCGGAAGCCAGGCGGGAACAGCTGGCGGAATTGCGGCGGCGGATGGCCGCGGTCCCGGCGCGCGGCGCCGAGGTCGCGGCGCGCGTACCGGTGGCACCGGAACCGCGGCGGGAGCCGTTGCCGGTGCCCGCGGCACTCGAAAACCTTTTGCCCGACGGCGGATTGGCCAAGGGTTCAGTGGTCGTCTACAACGGCGCGGGCTCGCTGATCTCCGGGCTGCTGGCCGCGGTGACGAGTGCCGGCGGGCACGCCGCCGTGGTCGGGCTGCCGCGGCTGGGCCTGCTGGCCGCCGCCGAGATGGGGGCGCGCCTGGACCGGCTGGCCGTGGTCTCCGATCCCGGGTCCGATCCGCTCGAAGTTGCCTCGGTATTGCTCGATGGCCTGGACCTGGTGGTTCTCGGGCTGAACGGGCTGGCGGTGCCGATGTCGCGCGCCCGTGTCCTGGCCGCCCGTGCCCGCGGCAAGAACTCCACGCTCATGGTGACCAACGGCTCCTGGTCCGGGCCCGCGCTGCACATCGACACCCGGGTCGCCGGATACGGCGGCCTGGGCCGCGGCTGCGGCCGCTTGCGCACCGTCCGCCTCGACGTCTCGGTCCGCGGCCGCTCCGCCCAACCCCGCCTCGGCCACCTGTCCCTCAGCCCGGCCGACGGCCGCGTCGAATGGGTCTCCACCGCCGACCCCGACACCGCCGCCCCCGCCGCACCCGAACTGCGGCTCGCCCGCCATGTCGCGTCCTGACCACCCCGCGAGGAACTGCCATGCCATGGCGGCCTGACAGCCCCGGCTCCCTGCGCGGCGAGAACCCTCTGCGTGGCGAGGACTTCCTGCGTGGCGGGGACTTCCTGCGTGGCGGGAACTTCCTGTGCGGCGAGGACTTCCTGTGCGGCGAGGACTTCCTGCGTGGCGAGGACTTCCTGCGCGGCGAGGTCTTCCCGTGCGGCGAGGACTTCTCGCGCGGCAATAGTGCCTTGCGAGGAGGAAGTGCTCTGCGCGGCAAGAGTCCGCTGTGCGACAAGAGTGCCTTGCGTGGCAAGGGTGCTTTGCGTGGTGGAAGTGCGCTGTGCGGCAAGAGTTTTGGATCATGTGGTCGTGTAGGGAGAGGAGGCGGGTCGTGAAGCCGCGGCGGGTGCTGGTGGTGTGGTGCCCGGATTGGCCCGCGGTGGCGGCTGCCGCCGAGGCGGGAGCGGAGGCTACCCGCGCGGTGGCGGTGCTGGCGGCCAATCGGGTGATCGCGTGCACGGCGACCGCGCGGGCCGAGGGGATCCGGCGCGGGCTGCGGAAGCGGGAGGCGCAGGGGCGGTGCCCGGAACTGCTGGTGGCGCAGGATGATCCGGATCGGGACGCGCGGCTGTTCGAGCCCGTGGTGACGGCGGTGGACGCGACGGTGCCCGGCGTCGAGGTGTTGCGGCCGGGGATGCTGGCGCTGTCGGCGCGCGGGGCGGCGCGGTTCTTCGGGTCGGAGGAGGCGGCGGCCGAGCGACTGGTGGACGCGGTGGCGGCGGTCGGGGTGGAATGCCAGATCGGGATCGCCGACGAGTTGTCCACCGCGGTCTTCGCCGCCCGCCGCGCCACCCTGGTGCCGTCCGGCAAGGGGTCGGAGTTCCTTGCACCCCTGTCGATCTCGGAGTTGGCGGGGGACCCGGTGCTGGCCGCGCCGCAGCGGGTCGAACTGGTGGATCTGCTGCATCGGCTGGGGCTGCGCCGGATCGGTGACTTCGCGGCGCTCACGCCCGCGGAGGTGGCGTCGCGGTTCGGGGCGGACGCGATCGTCGCGCACCGGTGCGCCCGCGCCGTGCCGGAGCGGCCGCCCGCGGCCCGCCTGCCCGCCGCCGACCTGACCGTGGAGCAGCGCTGCGATCCGCCGATCGAACGCGTCGACATGGCGGCCTTCGCGGGCCGCATGCTCGCCGCCGAACTGCACACCAAGCTCGCCGCGGCCGCCGTGGCCTGCACCCGCCTGGTGATCCACGCCGAAACCGAGGCGGGCGATCAGCTCACCCGCATCTGGCGCTGCGCCGAACCCCTCACCCCCGACAGCACCGCCGACCGCATCCGCTGGCAGCTCGACGGCTGGCTCACCCGCCGCGCCCTGGACCGCGCCCGCGCCTACCGCGCCACCCACAGGGGCGACGCTCCCGCACACACGAACGACGGTGGCGTGCATCGGGATGGCCGGGGCGCGCGCGGGCACGGCGGAGGCACGCGTCGGTCCGGCAGGGTGAAGGCCTATGGGTACGAGCCGGATCCGAGTGAGGACTGGGAGTCCGGGCCGAACGCGGCCATCGTGCTGCTGCGGCTGGAACCTGTCGAAGTGGTGTCGGCCGGGGCCTTGCAGTTGGGGCTGTGGGGTGGGGTCGGGGAGGACGAGGAGCGGGCGCGGCGGGCGTTGATCCGGGTGCAGGGGCTGCTGGGCGGGGACGCCGTGCGGATGGGGGTGCTCAGTGGCGGGCGGGGGCCGGAGGAGCGGATCACCATGGTGACGCTCGGGGACGAGCCGGTGCCGGCGAACGATCCGGCGCAGCCGTGGCCGGGGCGGTTGCCCGAGCCCGCGCCGGCGCTGGTGCTCACGCATCATCCGCGGGTGCGGCTGGAGGGCGTCGACGGGTCGCCGGTCTGGGTCAGCGATCGCGGCATGTTCACGGCGGATCCGGTCCAGCTGCATTGGGGCAGTAGTTCGTGGCGGCTGTCGGGTTGGGCGGGACCGTGGCCGGTGGACGACCGGTGGTGGACGCATCGGGTCGAGGACGGTTTCGCCGCGCGCGCCCAGGTGCAGCTGGACGCGGAGGACGCCACGCGCCTGCGCGCGCTACTGCTGATCGGCTACGACAACGCCTGGCATGTGGAGGGGTTGTACGAGTAGCGGTCTCAGATGCCGAGCGGCAGGTGCAGATCCATCATGTCCGGCCAGAGTTCCGGCCAGGGGTGCAGTGGGCCGCGGCAGACCGCGATGGCGATGTCGGTGTTCACGCCGGGGAACCCGTTGGGGCTGTCGAGGTGGTCGAGGATCCGGACAGTGCCGAACTGGCGGCGCAGGGTCGGTTCGGTGCTGTCGAGGCCGACGTAGAGCACCGCGCCGATGTCGCTGGGCGGCGGGCCGAAGTAGCCGAAGCCGCGGTTGGGGCTGTAGACGGGCGGCAGGCCGTAGTCGCGGCCGAAGTTCTGGAGGGCGGCGGCCTGCCAGTAGTTCTGGGCGACGATCGCTTTGGGCCGCTCGGATTCGGGCAGCTGCCGGTAGGCGTCGGCGACCTTGGCGGTCAGTTCGGACCAGCCCGAGTAGCCGTAGATGCTGGTCCGCATGGCGAAGTCGGCCTGGGTGCGGATGGCGGTGTGCACTCGCGAGGGCGGCTGCGGCAGGGCGGCCACCAGCGCGGCGATGATCACCAGCGACAACCCGATGACCGGCAGCGCGACCACCCGCAGCACCCGGTTGCCGCGTTCGCCGCGGTAGTAGGGCAGCGCGACCGCGCCGATGCCGAACAGTACCGGCAGGAACCCGGCGGTGTAGTACGGCCGCCCGTGCCCGAACAGCACCACGGCCACCAGCAGGCCGGAGGAGACGAGCATGAACAGGTAGGGCCGCAGCCAGCGGTCCCGGGCCAGGCTCCAGAACGCCCAGGCCGCGAGCAGGCCGCCGAGCAGTCCGGCCAGTCCGATCATCTGCGGCAGGCAGGCCAGCGGTCCGCCGCCGGCCGCGTCCTGTTCGGCGCCGATCACCTTGCTCATGGCCAGCGCGGGCCAGCCGTGCTGGTTCTGCCACCACAGGCCGGGCAGGGCGGAGGCGGCGAAGATGGCCGCGCCGATCCAGAGTCCGCGCCGCCACAGCAGTTCCCGCGGTCCGGCGACGCCGATGCCCGCGGCCAGGCAGAGCAGGATGGTGGGGATGAACCACTTGACCTGGAGGTCGATGGCGGCGACCACGCCGACCGCGATGAGCAGCCGGTCGTCGCGGGTGCGGATCCAGCGGATGAGCAGCCAGATGATGGCGGCCTGCAGGGTGGCGTCGAAGGAGAAGGTGCTCAGCTGCACGGCCTGGGTGGCGGCGAGCGGGGAGATGCCGTAGGCGGCGGCCGCGATCAGTTGCGCGGTCCGGGAGCCGCCGAGCTCGTAGGCGACCGCGGCGCTGATCACCACGGCGGCGACGGTCATCAGGACCGCGGGTAATCGCAGCATCGGCGCGGAGCCGGGGGCGATGGCGTCGGCCAGGTGGGCGACCAGCGGGATCAGGACGCCTTGGTCGGCGTAGGTGAGACTGCGGTGGGCTCCGGCGGCGATGAAATAGAGTTCGTCACCGAAGAAGTCGTAGCGCAGGGTTGGGACGGCGAGAAAGGTCCCGCACAGCGCGGCTAGTAGGAGGACCCAGGCGGTAGCGAAGGTCGGCCGCGGCGGGCTCGGTTCATCGAGTTCGACCGCGGGGGCGGCAGCATTGAGAACCATATTTCCCCGACAAAACAAGCATTGCTAAATCGGGGATCACGCTACCGTCATGGCTGACCGATTACCGAAAAATGTGAAAGTGATCTATTTCACAGGCCGAACCGCTTGGTATCACGGCTGGACCTGCGCAGTTCCGCATTCATTCGTCAAGTGAATGAATAGGCAACCGAATCTGTATTCGATATGGCGGAGCGCACAAATTGCGGCGACAACCTCTCGGTGATCCGTACTCTGGACAATCGTGGAGTCAACGGTCACCCGGGTCGAGTTCGATGACGTGTCGATCGCCTATCGCGATTCCGGCGCCACGGGTGGGCACCTCTACAGCGACACGCCGGTGGTCCTCGTGCACGGCATGGGCGGCGACGGGCACACCTGGGACCGGTTCGCGACCCAGCTGGTGCGTCGCGGCCGCCGGGTCGTCATTCCGGACCTGCGCGGGCACGGACGCAGCGCGCACACCGCGTCCTACCGATTCGAGGAATTCGGCGCCGACGTGCTCGCGCTGTGCGACCGGCTCGGGCTCGACACCGTCGACCTGGTCGGGCACTCCCTCGGCGGCTACGCCATCTCCTGGGTGGCCATGCGACGCCCGGAACTGGTGCGGCGCTTGGTGATCGAGGAGCAACCGCTACCGCTGCGCTCCGGCGACGAAGAGCTGAGCTTCACCCGCCGGCTGCCGTCGATCCCCGAACTGTGTCACGCCACCACCAGCCTGCTCCGGCACCCGCGCGCCGTGCTGGCCTTCGACCGCTCCATGACCGGTGTCGCGCTCGAACAGTTCCGCAAGCCCTACCCGGAATGGTGGGACGGGCTGTCCGACATCACCGCGCCCACCCTGTTCCTGCGCGGCGGCCCCGGCGGCATGGTCGACCCCGGCAAGCTCGAGCAGCTGCGCGCGAGCCTGGCCGACTGCACCGTCCGCGCCTTCGACTGCGGGCACAGCATCCACCGCGACCGCTACCCCGCCTTCGAGGCCGAAGTGCTCCCCTTCCTGGGCCACTGAGCTGCCGGTATCTAGAGTTGAACGGTGTCCGCATCCGAGCGACCCACGCTGTGGTTTCCCGACGAGCCCTCGTTCCGGGACTGGCTGTCGGCCAATCACGCGGCGGTGGACGGCATTTGGCTGAAGTTCGCCAAGCAGGGCTCGGCCCACGGCTCACTCGACTATGACGGCGCGCTGCGGCAGGCCCTGTGCTTCGGCTGGATCGACGGGCAGGCCCGGAAACTCGACGACGACTTCTTCGTCCGGGGATTCACCCCGCGCCGGCCGCGCAGCCAATGGTCGCAACGCAATGTGGGGCTGGCCGGCGAACTGATCGAGGCCGGGCTCATGCATCCGGCCGGGCAGGCCGAGATCGATCGAGCCCAGGCGGACGGACGCTGGGACAACGCCGTCGGCCGCGACCTGCCGCGGGACTTCCTGGACGCGCTGGCCCGGCACCCGGAGGCGGCCGTCTTCTTCGAGACCCTGCCGATGCAGTCGCGGATCGCGGTCGGCTACCACCTGGGCAGCGCGGTGCGGCCGGAGACGCGGCAGCGGCGGCTGGAGCAGGTGATCGCGAAACTGATCGACGGGAAACCACTGTGATCGAGGGACGGCTGTGACGGGATTCGAGGGACTGTCGTGTTCGGCTGCGGCGCTGGAGGTTCCCCTACCCGGGAGCGCGACCCGCATCACCGGGTGGCTGTGCGTCGAACAGCCCGGGGCGTGGGGCCGCGACGTGATCGGCGACCAGGTCCTCGGATCCGACATCACCCCCGAACTGGCGGCGCGCACCAAGGCGGCGCACGTGCGGCCCACCCTCATCCGGCGGCCCGGACGTCATGAATTCACCGGTGCGCGCACCGTTCTGCTCGCCGCCTCCCGGCCCGAGGGCTCCTGGTGCGAACGCCTCGAGATCGCCGACCCGCGTGAACTCCTGGATCTGGACCTGCACCTGCTCAACGGCCCCGCCCCCGGAATCGGTGCGGCCGTGACGGATCCGCTGGTGCTGGTGTGCGCCCACGGCAAACGCGACCAATGCTGCGCGCTGCTGGGCCGCCCGATCGCCGCGAGTCTGTCCGCCGCCCACCCGGACCGGGTCTGGGAGTGCTCCCACACCGGCGGCCACCGCTTCGCCCCCGCCGTCATCGTCCTGCCCACCGGTCTCACTTACGGCCGCCTGGACGAGGATTCGGCACACACCATGCTCGCCGCCGCCGACAAGGGCGAAGTCTCCTTCACCGGCCTACGCGGCCGCAGCTGCTACACGCCGGTCGAACAGGTCGCGGAAGTCGCTGTCCGCCAGCGCATCGCCGACGCCACCTTCACCGAGGTCACCGCCACCGGCGACGCCAGTGGGGCGACCGCGTCGCCCGGCGATGCCGACCCCACCGCCGGCATCGACGACATCACCGTCGAACCCGCCCCCGCCGACGCCGAACACTCCACCGACCCGGCCACTTTCGCGGGCGCGGCCCTGGTGACCCACCGGGACGGCCGCCGCTGGCTGGTCACCGCCCGCACCGCCGCCTACTCGCCCCGCCAGGCCAGCTGCGGCGCCGCCCCCAAACCGGCCACCGCGGTCGTCCTGGACCAGCTCCGGCAACTGGCCTGAGCGGCAAGGGCTCCCGGCCATTCGGTGGCACCTACCGGGTCGGCGCGGCGAGATGGTTGCCGACCCGAGGTCGGATCGGCTACCAGTGGGTGCCCGGGACCAGGCGGGCGGCGCGGCGCAGGGCGGTGCCGGTGGCGCGGACCGCGGGCGGGACGCTGCGGCGGTGGCGTTGCGGGACGATGATCTCCACGTCGGTGGTTTCCGGCTCGGCCACCGCCTCGCCCTTGGCGGCGGGGGAGTCGGGGATGGCGCGGTAGTAGCGGTGCAGGACGCGCTCCTTGATGCCGGGGGCGACCAGGCTGCCGTACTCGGCGAGGGTGCCGAGGGGGACGTCGATGCGGCGGGGGCGTTCGGTGAGGGCCCGGACGATGAGGGCGGCGGCCCATTCCGGGGATTGGGTGCCGGTGCCCTGGTCGCCGCTGGGGGTGATCATGGGGGTGCGGACCAGCGGCATGTGGATGGTGGTGAAAGTGATGTTGCTGGAGCGCATTTCGGCGGCGGTCACCTCGGCGAACTTGTCGAGGGCGGCCTTGCTGGCCAGGTAGGCGGCGAAACGCGGGGTGGCGACCTGCACGCCGGCGCTGGAGATGTTGACGATGTGGCCGTCGCGGCGTTCGCGCATGCCGGGCAGCAGGCCCAGGGTCATGCGGACCGCGCCGAAGTAGTTGACGGCCATGGTGCGCTCGAAGTCGTGCATGCGGTCGGTGGAGCGGTGCACGGCCCGGCGGATGGAGCGGCCCGCGTTGTTGACCAGCATGTCGACGTGGCCGTGGGCGGCGAGCACGGTCTCGATGGTCCGATCGACCGAGTCCTGGTCGGTGACGTCGCACGGGTAGGCGTGGGCGGCGCCGCCCGCGGCGGTGATCTCGTCCACCACGGTGGACAGTTCGTCGGCGCGGCGGGCCAGCAGGATGACGAGCGCGCCCTTCTGCGCGGCGGCCAGCGCGGCCGCCCGGCCGATGCCGGAGGACGCGCCGGTGATCACGACATGCTTGCCGGTCAGATCGCGGCGGGCGCGCCGGCGGGCCAGGTAACCGGTGTCTTGGTCGGCCATTTCTGCTCCCTTGCAGGTGGAATTGCCTCGAACTTACTCCAAAGTAAGTTACTGCGCCACGATGGATGGGCGAGCCGCCGTAGAGACCGATCGGTTTCGAATGTATGTTCGATACTCGAGACCGGTCGGATTGCGGAGGAGGTGGGCCGATGGGATGGGGCAACGGCCCGCCCACGTGGGCGGAGCTGGAACGGGTGCTGTCCGGGCGACCCGATCCCGCGCGCAAACAGGTCGACGGCGACGGCGGCGACAGCCCGGCCTGGTCACGCAAACGCGAGAAGTACGAGGCCGGGGACATCGAGCGGGCCGCCCGATCCGCGGTGCCCTACGCCGAACTGCACACCCACTCCGCCTACAGCTTCCTCGACGGGGCCAGCCAGCCCGAGGAACTGGTGGAAGAGGCGGTGCGACTGGGGCTGGAAGCCCTCGCGCTCACCGACCACGACGGGTTCTACGGGGTGGTCCGGTTCGCCGAGGCGGCCCGGGAATGGCGGATGCCGACCATCTTCGGCGCCGAGCTGTCCATCGGCACCGCCGCTCGCGCCGGAGCGCATCTCGCGCCACGCGGCCGCGGCCCGGCCGCGCGGCGACGCGGAAACGACACGGACGCACTGAATTCCGAACCCCGCACCGGCACCCCCGACCCCGCCGGACCGCACCTGCTGGTGCTGGCGCGCGGGCAGGAAGGCTACCGGCGGCTGTCGCGGGAGATGGCCGCCGCGCACATGGCGGCGGGGGAGAAGGGCATCCTGCGCTACGACCTGGACCGGCTCACCGAGGCCGCGGGCGGGCACTGGCACATCCTCACCGGCTGCCGGAAAGGCACTGTGCGCCAAGCGCTGCACCAGGGCGACGCGGCGGCCGAGGCGGCGCTGCGCGAACTGATCGACCGCTTCGGCCGCGACCACGTGAGCGTGGAACTCACCCACCACGGCATCCCCGAGGACGACGAGCGCAATGCCCGGCTGCTGGCCCTCGCCGACCGGGCCGGGCTGCCCGTGATCGCCACCACCGGAGCGCATTTCGCGGCCCCGCCGCACCGCCGCCGGGCCATGGCGCTGGCCGCCGTGCGGGCCCGCTCCAGCCTCGACGACATGGCGGGCTGGCTGGCCCCCACCGGCGGCGCGCACCTGCGCTCCGGTGACGAGATGGCGCGGCTGTTCGCGGCCTGCCCGCAGGCCGTGCCCAATGCCGTCGCGCTGGGCCGGGACTGCGCGTTCGACCTGCGGCTGATCGCGCCCCAGCTGCCGCCCTTCGACGTGCCCGGCGGACACGACGAGAACTCGTGGCTGCGGGAGCTCACCTTCGCGGGCGCGGCCCGCCGCTACGGTCCGCGCGCCGGGAACGCGGCCGCCTACCGGCAGCTCGAACACGAGCTGAACGTCATCGCCACCCTGAACTTCCCGGGCTACTTCCTGGTCGTGCACGACATCGTCAGCTTCTGCCGCGACAACGACATCCTGTGTCAGGGCCGGGGTTCGGCGGCGAACTCGGCGGTCTGCTACGCCATCGGCATCACCAATGTGGATCCGGTCGCCAACCAGCTGCTGTTCGAACGGTTCCTGTCGCCGGAGCGGGACGGGCCGCCCGATATCGACGTCGACATCGAATCGGATCGGCGGGAGGAGGCCATTCAGCACGTCTACGCCAAGTACGGGCGCGAGTACGCGGCGCAGGTGGCCAATGTGATCACCTATCGCGGGCGCTCCGCGGTCCGCGATGCCGCACGCGCACTGGGCTTCTCGACCGGTCAGCAGGACGCCTGGAGCAAACAGGTGAGCCGCTGGACCGGGGTCGCCGGAGAACAGCACACCGATATCCCGGACGATGTGCTCGCGCTGGCCGGGGAACTGGAAGGGCTGCCCCGGCATCTGGGCATCCACTCCGGCGGCATGGTGATCTGCGACCGGCCCATCGCCGACGTGTGCCCGACCGAATGGGCGTGCATGGCCGATCGCAGTGTCCTGCAATGGGACAAGGACGACTGCGCGTCCGCCGGGCTGGTCAAGTTCGATCTGCTCGGGCTCGGCATGCTGTCGGCGCTGCACTACATGATCGACCTGGTGGCCGAGCACAAGAGCCAGACCGTCGAACTGCACCGGCTGGACCTGGGCGAGGAGGCCGTCTACGAGATGCTGTGCCGCGCCGACTCGGTCGGCGTGTTCCAGGTGGAGTCGCGCGCCCAGATGGCGACCCTGCCGCGATTGCGGCCGCGCACCTTCTACGACCTGGTGGTGGAGGTGGCGCTGATCCGGCCCGGACCGATCCAGGGCGGATCGGTGCACCCCTACATTCGCCGCCGCAACGGCCGGGAGAAACCCGACTACGACCATCCGTCGCTGCGGAACGCGCTGGAACGCACCCTCGGCGTGCCGCTGTTCCAGGAACAGCTCATGCAAATGGCCGTGGACGTCGCCGGATTCACCCCCGCCGAAGCCGATGAGCTGCGCCGCGCCATGGGATCCAAGCGCTCCACGCAGAAGATGGAGCGGCTGCGGGCCCGCTTCTATCAGGGCATGCGCGATCTGCACGGGATCACCGGGGAGGTGGCCGACCGAATTTACGAAAAGGTGTACGCTTTCGCGAATTTCGGTTTCCCGGAAAGTCATTCGCAGAGTTTCGCCTCGCTGGTGTTCTATTCGGCGTGGTTCAAACTGCATCACCCGGCGGCCTTCTGCGCCGGGCTGCTGCGCGCCCAGCCGATGGGGTTCTATTCGCCGCAGTCGCTGGTCGCCGACGCGCGGCGGCACGGGGTGACGGTGCACGGGCCCGACATCAATCACAGCCTGGCCGAGGCGACCCTGGAGGCGAAGGGAATGGCGATCCGGCTGGGGCTGGCCGCGGTCCGGCACATCGGGACCGAATTGGCCGAGCGGATCGTGGCCGCCCGCGAGCTCGGGCCCTACACCTCGTTCCTGGATCTCACCGGACGCGTGGAACTGACCGTGCCGCAAGCCCCCGGTTCAGCACGATGGGCCCGCGGTGGCGCAGGCACACCTGGATGGCGGGCGTGGTGCCCATCCGATACCCGTCCTGCACGGACCGCCAGATC